>CAMLUO010000003.1 GCA_946487895.1 uncultured Clostridium sp. | reverse complement strand
TTTCAATTTTATTTATTCGGTCCATAGCGAGGTACGAGCTATTTAGTACGATTGTTATTACAAGTGCTATTAATGTAATACCATTTGTATTAATTTTAAATTTTTCATCTTTTCTGTTTTTCATCTCTTAATTTCCTCCGTTTCTCATAATATATCTCTATTATTTCCAATAAAAAACATTGTATTCAAATATATAAATATTCAAAATTCTCAATATTTATATAATAATGTAAATGATTTTTTAATTTTCATATAAAAATACCTCCCTTTTCTTTAGTATGATTTTATCTTATAACAAATTGTTCTAATTTGCAACATTTTGTTATAATTTTTTTATAACTCTCTATGAGTTAACTTAATCGTAAAACATTAATTTTTTAAGTTTATTTGGAAGGAAGTTTACTATATGAGAACACGTATAAGAAATTTAAGAGAAGACAATAATTTAACTCAGAAAGAATTAAGTCATTTACTCAACATTTCTCAAGTGGTATATTCTTATTATGAACTAAATAAAAGAAGCATACCATTAGAGTTATTATCCAAATTAGCAGATTTTTATAATACAAGTGTTGATTATTTATTATATAGAACAGATGAAATAAAACCATATACAAAAACTAAATTGAACGATAAAGGCAAAAAAGAAACAATAAAATTATAAAAAGAATATTAAACAATTTATTCTCTAATTTTAAATAGAGAATTTCTTATCATTAAAAACAATAATACATTCTCTATTTTTCTATATATTTAGTTTAATTAATTCAAATACTGAACTAACCTTCTTATCTATATTTTCATTTAACAATTCAGAGCTATTCTCCATTCTGTAGCCATTATACTTCTTAATCATATTAAAATCTACATCATCATCCCCTACTGTAATTATCTTATAATCATTTTTAGGTAGGAAACCAATTAATTTCTCAATACCATTTTCTTTAGTATTCAATTTATAGTTAAGAAACAATTTACTATAATCCTTTTCATTTTTAAGAACAACCTGAAAATCATCACTTAAATCATTTTCTAAAACGTCTTTTAACCTTTCAAGTTTTGCCTTATCACCTTTAATTTTATAACCTAATAATTTATCAATTTTCTCATCATATTCTTTATATATTCCATATCTTGTAACAGAATAATCTTTATCATAATACTTAGATAATATATTTTCAGTTCTATTTAATATATCATCATCAACATTTCCTATATATAGCAAATCTCCATCCTGGTCAAAAATACTCCCGCCAGTATTGCAGCACAAATAATCAAATGGAATATCATATGTATCAATTTCTTTTTTCATAGATTTCCAACTACGAGATGTTGAAATTACAAATAAATTGCCATTTTTCTGAAATTCTTTGATGCACTCAATGTTTTTATTTAACTGATTTTCATCGGTATAAAAAGTATTATCATAATCTGCTACAAGTATTTTCACCATAACATCTATCCCTTCTCTACATAGCTATCTTTGAAAATTGCCTATCATATTTTTCAATTTCATTGTCAAAATTATTAAAGTCTAAAACAATTTCTTCTGCATTTTTAGTTTGCTTTTCCCAAAAAGATACTGACCTTTCTATTTTATTTGCCATCCATTTATCAATTTTATTACTATTTAAACTTTTATCTATTGCATTTGTCAAAAACTTTGTACACCAAAAACTATGATGTGCAATACATGGGAAAGGTTCTTGCATTTTACTTATACCTTCCCAATTTCTATCTTTTGGTTTTATTATATAGAAATTATTTTTGGAAATATCTACTGAATTAGATAGTAAAATAGAAGAAATGTCTTTTTCTATATTTATGAAAATTTTTTCTTCTTTATGATTTTCTATTATTTTTTTAATATCTGGATGGTTAGGAAAATCTTTCCTAACACTTAAGAAATAATTTGTAGGAAAGATTTTTTTGTGATTTACAAATATACTATCATCTGATAAAAAATTATACTTCTTTTGTAATAATTTAATCAAAAATGATGTTTTTCCTCCTCCACTTTCTCCTATAAAGCAAAATGAATGATTATTTTTACTTATAGAAGAAGCATGTAATGGTAGATATCTTTGGTTTATTGTTAGAAAATCCAATATTATTCTATATAAATTATTTTTACTGCCATATAGCTGTATTTTGTTGTAATTTGCCGTATATTGCAAAACAAAATTATCAGTAGAATATGGAAAATATGCAAAAAGATAGTTTTCATATTTGTAATATCTATTTATATGATTTTCCAAGGATAAATTTTTTCCGCAATATTTGATTTATATCTTTGTAAAAAATATCTAATTCTTCTGGAATATAGCTTTTAGCAGTTTTTTTGCAAAAAGAAATTACTTTTTCTTTATCTTCAACATTTTCATTTAGCCATAAATCTATTGTTATTCGCTTAACATTTTTATTACATGCTAAATTAGAATTATGAAAAGGCATTTCTAGCTTTTTGTTTTTAGTATATATATTAAAATTATAGATTCCTATTTGCCATTTATACTTATAACAAATTGACACTATATCACCCCAAATTCTATACTGGTTCTAACATCTTATCACTATCACTTTTTGTCGTGAAATGTGAGTGTAAATTTGGACAAATAGAGTCTAGTCCATAATATAACTTATTATCATTAATTTGTAAACCAGGACAGCCCCTTCCACACTCTTGTTTTTTACTACATTCCTTGCATAAACTCATTTTTTCTTTTCTTTCCTCATTTTTTCGTTTTATTTCCTTTTGACACTTAGTTTTTAATGTCAAAAAATCTTCTTCTAATAAAGAACCAACCTCAAATCCCTGTTCAGATTTCATAAGCCATGGACATCCACCTAACTTACCATCATATGTAATATCAAAAAATTGTTCTGCCTTACATTCTTGCAAAACCGCTTCTTCATCATCATTATACTTATCTGCTCTAAACACTTCAATTTTAAGATTACTATTTGATTCTTTTTGCCATCTTTGAAGCTTCTCTATTTTATCTTGCAATCTAGAAACCAAATCACTTTCCTGATTTTTAAAATTCTCCGCTCCTCTGCCAAGTTCTGCAACTAAATAAAAACTCATTACACTTAAATCTTTATCAACTGCAATTTCAATCACCTTTTCCATCTCATCAATACTTTCTTCTGTAACCATAAAACTAGCTCCAGTCTTAATAGGTGATGCCTTTAACATATCCATAGCCTTCATCAAAAGGTCAAAAGAACCTTTCACTCCTCTTAATGCCTCATGAGTCTTTGCAGTTCCACCATCAATACTTAAATGGATATAATCAACACCCGCATTATGTAATTGTTCAATTAATTTCTCATTCAAAAGTATACCATTTGTACTAATTGATGGTTTTATATTATATTCAGAAATTTTCTGACAAATATCTACAATATCCTTCCTTAAAAGAGGCTCTCCACCGAGAAAGCCAAATAGCATTTACTGATTTATCTTTTGCAACATTTTCTATAATCTTATACATTTGTTTTGTACTTAACTCTTTTTCAATTCCTTTTTGAGTATTTTGAAAAAACAAACAATGTTTGCAATACATATTACATTTTGGAGTTACCTCCCACAAAATACGAATTTTATCATCTTTTAGATGAAACGGACAAGCATTTAAAATCTTCACTTTTAATATCCTCCTTTTCTAATAATGGGTCTTTTGAAAAGTATGTATTATTTCTCTCCATACAAATTGCTAAACAACCTGTTCCATACTTCTTAATTCTTTCATACTTCAACTTATTAAAAATCTGAATCTCATCAGAATCAATAATTTCTTGGAAAGTAGTATTTTTCAAACTCTGTTTTGAAGTATACTTTCTATCCATCTTTTTAATCCATGAGCAAGGTGAAACATATCCTTGAGGATCAATATAGAAAAACGTTTCTCCTGCTGGACATACAGTATCTGAATTTTCAAATTTTTCATTTCTATGCATTGATATCTTTATCTTGTTTTTATACTTTTCTTGATATTCATGAATTTTCTCTATTGTTTCATCAAAGTATTTTATATCAACACACACATCTTTATTATCTTTTAATCTACCTACTTGTACTAGCCAATTAAAAACCATTTCATCTACATTTAAATCACATAGGTATTTAATCATATCTTCTAATGTTTTATAATTCTTCTTCCAAATAACTGTGCCAACCCTTACATATATATGGTGCTTTTTCAAAAGTTTGATAGCATTTATAGTTGGCTCAAAATAATTTCCACCTCTAAACTCATTAAAGTCATCTTCTATATTACTGTCCAAACTAATATGTACTTTATTTATTTTCAATTTTGACAATTCTGATGCTATTTCATCTGTTAAAAAAGAACCATTTGTTGAAATATTACAAGTGATATCATATTCTCTCGCTGTACGTAATATATCTAAAATATCTTTCCTAGAAAAAGGCTCTCCACCTGAAAAGTATATTTCTTCTACTCCAAAGTCCTTTAGTTGTTTTAAAATATTCTTACTCTGCTTAGTTGTTAATTCATCTTTTGTATCAACCAAATCTGCTGAAGCACAACAATGTTTGCATTTATAATTACAATATTTTGTCACCTCCCAAATAACTCTTTTCTTGTCTACTTTAAACAAGCAAAATTCTTGATTAGACATTTTATTCTCCCTTCATAAAATAATTTCTAACTTCTTTATTGCTTTATCAATAATTTTTGTACCTAACTTTTCAGTAAAATATTCATTACCCTTCAAATTATCTATCAATTCTTTTTTGGTATATGAATCAACTTCAATATTTTTAACTGGTTCTATTTTGTTTTGTATACCATACAATCCAGCATATAAAATAGCTGCAAACATCAAATAATAATTTTGACTTGCATTTAACCCATTATATATGCATCTCTTACTCCACCCTATTCTATCTTGCTTTTGTTTCTCATTAAAATATAACGGAACTTGTAATAAACTATTTCCCCTAGTAACAGAAATTTTAGTTCTATAATACTTTTGTGGTTCATTACTTGTTGCTGTTGCTAAGGCCTTTAAACTCTTTTCATGATATAAAATACCATTCATAAAACTTTTTCCTAATTGACTTAACTCAAACTTATCTTCTCCATCAAAGAATAGATTTTTTTCTCTTTTACCCTTCCATAAGCTCATATGTATTGGACAAGATGACAAATTTAATTTTTCTATATTTTTAAAAGAAATCTCCATATTTTCCTGATGAGCTAAGTTTCTAGCAAACCAATTTGCAGTCCATAATTTATCAGCAGCAACATCTGCTACATCTGGAACTAAATCAATTCTATTATGGTTTTCTCCATATGGTAGATAATATTCAATATCAATATTAGCTTTTAATAATTCATTCACTAAATTATTCTGAAAAATCGTTCTTTTGTTTGTTGCTAAAGTCTCATAAAAATTTTGATATTCTCTTTCTTCAATAGAATAAATAAATTCAGTACCAAACATTGGAGTCATCTCCAACTCTTGAAATTCACTAACAGCCTTTTTTAATAATCCTCTTGTATCTAAAGAAGTATTTTTTATTGAACAAAATATCAATGCTGCTCTTTGGTTCTCATCTTTTAAGAATGGAATAATTCTAAATGAAAATGGGTCTGGCAAAATAACTAACCAATCATTTTCTCTATCATCTTTAAAATCTTGTATTAAATTCCCATTAATACTAATGCCATCAAACCAAGATACATGAGTATTATTTATTAATTCCTGAACACCTACCATTTTTGTCAAAACATTTCCGGTAAAATCAACAAAATTCAAATAAATATTTTGAATCTCTTTCTCTTTTAATTCTTTTTTAATCTTTTCTATTTGTTCTTCCATTTTTATCTTCCTTTCCGGGATTAGGGGACGGTCCTCGAAATCCCTGTTTTTAGGGATAAAGGGACGGACCTATCATCTTTTATCCTTTTCTCCGTTTCCCTTAAAAATAAACTTAATAATTTATGAAATTTCGAATGCGAATGGAATTATAGTAGAAATTCTTTATTTGTAAAATAGGAGAATCTCAAACTTGCTTTGAGAGGTGCCTATTTTACAAATTTAGAATTTCTATATAAAGTAATGTTAGCCGAGAAATAATATAAATTATTAAGTTTATTTTTTACTACATTTTACATATACAATTGTTTATGTGTTCTGGATAATAGCCATCATAAAGATGTCCTCTTGCTCCTAAATGAGAAACTACATTTGCTGTCAGCTTATTTGCCAAGAAAAATGTTGCATCTACCCAAGGTCTTGTAACTTTCTTTTCATTTTCATAATATTTTTGTATGAACATTGAAAAGAAAGCATCTCCTGCTCCTGTGTCATCAATTTCTGTTTTGCAGTAAATAAGGCTTTTATGGATTATATGATTTTCAATCACAAAATCAGCACCTTCTTTACCTCGTGTTACAATCATGAATTTAGCACCTAATAGCTTGAATAAATCTAACAAATTATCCTTTTTAATATTAAACCTTTGCATTAGATATTTTTCTACAATTTCATTCAACTGCAAAATTTCTATATTTCTGTTTTGCAATATATTTAATATTTCCTGATTAGAGAGTTTCTCCAATCTTTTAGTCCTTCCAATATCTAAAACCTTTTCATTTGGAAAAGTTTTAATAATTGGTATGTTTTCAGGCTTTAAACCATCCAATATTATGATATCTTTTGGACTAGTCCATTTCCGGCAATATTCAGTTGATACAATCGGTTCATACCAAGTTCTGTTTCCACAAATCGGGCATGTCCTTTTGCTCACATGTTTATCGCCTTCAACAGTTAAATGATAACATCTGGTTTTTGCTTCTCTTCTTCTCATAACAAAAGATGCATCTACATTTAATTTCATCAAACTATGCAATGCTATCCTTCCTGCTAAATCTGTACCACATCCAGAAATCACGGCCGTATTACATCCTCTTGATGCTAAGTTTGCTATTACATTGAACCGTGAAGAACCTCCGTCTATCTTGACAAGTTCTTTTTCGTATCCAATATTTTTGTAATAACAGTCTGCAACTAAGTCTCCTAATGCTACATATCTCATTTTGTTTCCTCCTTCTGTCAAAATGCTATTGTTTCTACTACTTTTATACTGGAATTGTACCATTAAATATGCATATTTTTTAATTTTTTTTATGAAATCATTGATTTATTATACAAAGTGCATTATAATAAGTTACATAATCAGTAGTTTGAAATATATCATTATCTATTTCTTACTGCATAATATTTTTTCAAGACAGAAAGGAGCTTACTTTATGAATTACAAAAAAATCAAGATTTTAAGGACAAACGCGTTAATTGGACGGCCTAAAGCAACTTTAAAGTTCGGAAATGATAATTGCATTGTTATACCTATGCCAGTCATTGATGAACTTGAAAAAAGAGCTGGTGATTATACCGAACGTGGTAAAAATGCAAAAAATGTTTTGGATTATTTAAATAGGTTTGATATGAGAAAACTCATGTCACCTGAAGGAATAATTCAAGAAAATGGTTCAATACTCAGAATAGAAAATGGCTTTTCTGATGTTAAACTTGAAGGAGATGTACTACCAAACTTAACCTATTTAGATAAACGTTCTTTACAAATTGCAGCAGGTTTAAAACAAACTAGTGGTAAACGAAGTGTTGAACTAATTTCAAAAAATGCAGCTTTGCGTCTCAAAGCCAAATCATTGGGAATTAAAGCTTCTGACGTAAAAGATGATATTTTTCCACGATTAGAAGAACAATATGCAGGACGAGTTAATTGTCAACTTTCTAGAACCAAAATGGATAAATTCTTTAAAGATGGTTTCATTCTTCCAAAAGATATTTATAATAACCATGAAATTGAATGGATGCCAAATCTATTTTTATCCATGACGGTTTTAGAAGATTCCAAAACTTCTGCTCTTGCAAAGTTTGATGGAGAAAAAATTGTTCCTTTAGTACATTCAGAAGAGCATCCTTTTGGTATTTCTACCAAAAAAGCTGGGCAAATCATGGCTTTAGAGGCTTTGCTTGAAAGTCCAGAAAAAGCACCCTTGGTTATAATAAAAGGTGGTGCTGGAACTGGTAAAACATATCTTTCTTTGGCAACAGCTCTTGAGAAAACCATTGAAGCAAATCCAATATATTCCCGTATATTGATTACTGCTCCAACAGATACTATTGGCGGTGGAGATTTAGGTTACCTGCCAGGTGAATTGGAAAAGAAATTCAATCCACATCTTGGAGGGATTATGGATAATCTTCGTGTATTGTTAAGTTCTGACAAAAAAGAAAAAACAAACAAGGATAAATCCAATAAATCAAAATCATATCATCATAAGTTTTCGAATGATGATGATTGTGATGATCCTAAAGGAGGCTATGTAGAAACTGGGCAGCACTTATTCGATAGTGGAATTATTGAAATGCAGTTGATTGCATATCTTCGTGGTAGAAGCATTACAAATACTATTTTTATCATTGATGAAACACAGAACATTCATCCAGATGATATAAAAAGTATCGTTACACGTGCAAGTACTGGAAGTAAATTTGTCTTTCTTGGAGATCCAACACAGATTGACAATCCTGAATTGAATGAGAGATATAACGGTCTGGTTTATCTTGCTGAAAAAATGAAGGAATCATCACTGGCTTATATTATAACTCTTACAGATGACGAATCTGTTAGAAGTCTATTAGCAAAGTATGCACAAACAATTTTATAATTTTTAGTTTCATAGTTTTGAAAAAATATTACAGGGAAGCTTGTTATTCAGCTTCCCTTAAACATTTAAATATTGCTTTTCATCTTCTAATAATTTACTCTGTATCTCTTCCAAAATCGCATCATCCACCACATTTTTAAAAGTAATAGAAATCTTTGATTCTGAAACATCAAATTCAAGCATATCAAGTTTATTCTTGTCAACAATATCTAAAACACTTTTCATCGCATCAATATTTCTGATAATACCATTTCCAACAATCGAAACCCTTGATAAGTCTTTCTTTATAATACTTTTTATAGTATTTTCTTCTATAATATCTGATATAACAGTACCTGGTTTATTATTAAAAGTAGATTTAGTTATAATAGGAATTTTAAATTTCTCCCCTATCTCAATACATCTATTATGCAATACCTTAGCACCTTCACTTGAAATTTCCAGCATTTCTTCATAAGACAAAGCTGAAAGTTTTTTAGAATTTTTAATTTTATTTGGATCAGCTGTATACACTCCATCTACATCTGAAAAAATATAGCAATTTTTAGCATTTAAAGCTGCCGCAACAGCTACTGCTGATGTATCTGAGCCACCTCTACCAAATGTAGTTATATCCATATTTTCATTTATTCCTTGAAAACCTGTAATAATAACTATATGTTTTTTCTCTAATTCTCTTAAAATCCTTTCTGTGTTAATATTTTGTATTATTGCATTTTCATTTGTATTGTTTGTATAAATTCCTGCTTGCCATCCAGTTAATGATATAGCTTTATAACCTAAGCTATTTAATAAAATACTCAATTTTGCTACTGACATTTGTTCACCACAGCTTACTAATGCATCCATCTCCCTTTTTTCTACATCTTTTGCTAATTCTTTAGCTTCACTAATTAATTTGTCTGTCATTTTTCCTTGTGCTGATAGTATAACAACAATATTATTATTTTTGTTATACATGTTGATAATTTTGTCTGCTACAACTTTTAGTTTTTCGTTGTCTGCAACTGAACTTCCTCCAAATTTTAATACAATTGTGTCATTCATTTTAAGCTTCACCTCTTCAAAGCAACAAAGTGCTTTTCAAAATAATATAGAGAGTTTAACTTAATTAAATTAATCTCTCTATTATTATATTCAACTAAACTTTTAATGTCAACAGTGAATCAATTAACTCATTTCTTAAAAAATGCTTCCATAAAATCAGTAATATTTCCATCCATAACAGCTTCTACGTTTCCTACTTCATAATTTGTTCTATGGTCTTTTACCATAGTATATGGACAAAATACATATGACCTAATTTGACTTCCCCACGCTATTTCTTTTTGCTCACCTTTTAAATCTTCTATTTTTTCTTTTTGTTCTTGTTCTTTTAAATCTAATAGTTTTGATTTTAACATTTTCATTGCAGTTTCTCTATTTTGAATTTGTGAACGCTCTGACTGACAAGCTACCACTATATTTGTTGGTATATGTGTTATCCTTACTGCTGACGATGTCTTATTTATATGTTGTCCTCCTGCTCCAGATGCTCTATATGTATCTATTCGTAAATCATCTGGATTTATTTCAATTTCTATATCGTCAGTAATTTCAGGCAAAACTTCAACTGATGCAAATGATGTGTGTCTCCTTCCCCCACTATCAAATGGTGAAATTCTAACTAATCTATGTACTCCTTTTTCGCATTTCATATATCCATATGCATTTTCACCTATTACCTCAAATGTAACGCTTTTTAGTCCTGCTTCTTCTCCTTCTAGGTAGTCTAATTCTTTTACCTCGTAGTCATTTTTTGTTGCCCACCTTGTGTACATTCTATATAGCATTTCTGCCCAATCTTGTGATTCTGTTCCTCCTGCTCCTGGATGGATTGTCACTATTGCATTATTACTATCATATTTTCCTGAAAATAATGTTTCTATTTCAAATTTTTCAACTTCTTTTTTTACTTTATTTGTTCCTTTTATGATGTCTTTTGCAACTTCTTCATCTGGTTCCATATTTACTAATTCTGTTAATTCTTTTAAATTTTTAATTTCATTTTCTATTTCTTGATATTTATTGCTTTTTCTTTTTATATTCTTTATTTTTCCTAAAACTTTTTGTGAATTTTTTTGGTCCTCCCAAAATTTTGCGTCTAGTGTTTGTTTTTCTAATTCTTTTAATTCTTCTTGTAATTTAGCAATGTCAAAGTGACTCACCTAATTCTTTTAGTTTGTTTTCTAATTCTTCTAGTATCTTAGAGTTTTCTTCTAATTCAAACATTTTATCACTCTCCTAACATGCTCTATTTTAACATAGATTTATATTGATTTCAATTTTTAGCTAATTAAAATTTATAATAATTTTAGAGCTATGTTTCCATAGCTCCTTTAAATCCTTGGTTATTTGGCAGGTGTACCAATTCCTGCATCTCTTTTGACCTCTAGGGTGTGTGGATGGCACTATTGTCCACTTCAAATAACCTACTTATATTGTATTTTATTATGCTCCTTTTATTCATTTTTGTCTAGAATTTATACTAATAGTAAGAAGAATTATAACTATATAATAAAAATGCCTAGGTGGCAGCGTACTTAACATACGCTTAGCATTTAGCTACCTTACCTAGGTCTTACTATAAATATTTTACCACACAAAAAATTGCATGTCAAATATTTTACTAATATTTTATGCTAAATTTTTATTTTTATTCCTACTATTTCTCGGAAACAAACTAACTCTAAAATTTTTAGGCTTTAATTCTTTTACTAAATTTTCAACTAAACTTACGTTTTTATAATAATTGTAAAATGTATTAACAGTTAAATCTGCTAATTGTATTCCATAATTTGTTTTTGAATCATAATAGGTGATTTTAAAGTCATCATCATAAATGCAAAATTCAGTCTTTAAATATGTTTCTAAATTGTTTAATTCTCCTACTCTTATATTTCTATTATCAATACTAATAACAAACTCTATTGACTCATCATTTTCTTGCAAATTCAATTCTGGTAGTATGCAATCTTGAATTAAAACTTTTACTGCATAATTAAAAAATATATTTGAATCGACTATTTCCTTTCTCATATATTTTTTATCAAATACCTTGACACAACCATGAAAAGTTTCAATGTCTTGGATTTTGTTAAATATTTTTATTTTTTCTTCTTCGGACATATTATATGATTTTATTTCAGTATTTAGATCTAAATTCTTTTCTTTCTTTAATTTTAAATTTTCTTTTTTATATTTTGATCTTATCTTCAGTCTATCTTCTTCATAAGAAAAATATCCACCTACTGCAAAATATCTTGTTTTACTATTTTTATGAATTGATCCGACTTTCGTCTAAATATACGTATATTTTCATGTTTTATCTCTCCTCGAGTAACATTCTAACATATATTAAGTAAAAAATAAACTATTTCACAAAATATTTATCACTTCAATTAAAAATGCTAACATTTGTGTTAGCATTTTTATATCCATATCAACTATATAACTCTCTGTAATCTCTTCATATTATTGATTTTTTCCACAACAATTCTTATACTTTTTGCCGCTACCGCATGGGCAAGGGTCATTTCTACCAATCTTAGGACCTTCATTACGAATAGTTCTATCAACATCAGTACCAATTTTAGCCCCACCATCAACACTATGGATAGCCTCCAATGCTGCACCTGTAATTTTAACAGTTTCTTGTCTTTTTGTCTCACCTTGTTGTCTAATATGCATTAATATTTTTGTTACATCATATTTGATGTCATTAACCATTTCATCAAACATATCAAAACCTTCAAGTCTATATTGAACAACAGGATCCTTTTGACCATAAGCACGTAAACCAATACCATTTTTTAGTTCATCCATGCTATCAATATGATTCATCCATTTTTCATCAACAACTTTAAGCATAACAACTCTTTCAAGTTCTCTCATCTCATCTGAACCAATATCTTGTTCTTTTTGTTCATATATTTCCATTGCTCTTTTCTTTAATTCATCAGAAATAGCTTGAACATTGTTTTTATTATCTTTTATAAAGTCTAACATATCAATTCCAAATACATTCAATATTTCTGTATTTAAAGACTCTATATTTAATTCTTGTGTTTCTCCTTCGATGAACATATTTGATATGTTTTCTGCAACAAAATCAATCATTGCAATTATATTATCATGGATATTTTCTCCATCAAGAACTTCTCTTCTTTGTTTATAAATAATTTCTCTTTGAGCATTCATTACATCGTCATATTTTAAGACATTTTTACGAATACTGAAGTTTCTACCTTCTACTTTTTTCTGTGCATTTTCTACTGCATTTGAGATAATTCTTGAATCTATTGGCATATTTTCGTCTGCACCTAATGTATTATATACTTTAGTTATTGCATCTCCACCAAAGATTTTCATTAAGTCATCATCTAGCCCAATATAGAATTTAGATTCTCCTATATCTCCTTGACGTCCAGAACGTCCACGTAACTGGTTATCAATTCTTCTTGATTCATGTCTTTCTGTACCTACAATTTTTAGTCCACCAGCTTCAATTACTTTTTCTTTTTCTTCTTTTATTTGTTCATCAAATTTATCTACTAAATCTTTAAATTGCTCTCTTGCTTTTAAAATGTCTTGGTCATCTGTTTCATAATATGTGTCTGCTGCTTCAATTAATTCAGCTGGAACTTTATTTTTTCTCATAGCTTCTTTTGCTAAATATTCACTATTTCCTCCAAGCATAATGTCAGTACCACGTCCTGCCATGTTTGTTGCGATTGTTACTGCACCGAATTTTCCTGCTTGTGCAATTATTTCAGCTTCTTTTTCATGATATTTAGCATTTAATACTTCATGTTTAATTCCTTCTTGTTTTAATAATTTGCTTAATTTTTCAGATTTTTCAATTGATACTGTACCTACCAAAACTGGTTGTCCTTTTTTATGACTTTCTTTTATACTTTCTACAATTGCTCTATATTTTGCATTTTCATTTTTGTATATAACATCATTTTCATCTTTACGAATCATTGGTTTATTTGTTGGTATTTCAACAACATCCAAATTATATATCTCTTCAAATTCTGCTGCTTCTGTCATAGCAGTACCAGTCATACCTGATAATTTATCATACATTCTAAAGAAGTTTTGGAATGTAATTGTTGCTAAAGTTTTTGATTCATCAGCTATCTTAACATGTTCTTTTGCTTCAATCGCTTGATGTAATCCATTATTATATCTTCTTCCATACATAATACGTCCTGTAAATTCATCAACAATTAAAACTTCTCCATCTTTTACGATATAATCTATATCTTTTTTCATAACACCATGTGCACGTAATGCTTGGTTTACATGATGAACTAATGTAGAGTTTTCTAGGTCATTGAAGTTTTCTAATCCAAATGCTTCTTCTGCTTTTTTAATACCTTTTTGTGTTAATGATGCAGATTTTGCTTTTAAGTCTACAATGTAATCATATTTTTCATTATCTTCTGCTTGGTCAAAATCTTTTACATCTTCTTCAACAATAACTTTAGGTGTTAATCTACGTACAAAGTTATCTGCTTTTTTGTATAAATCTGATGATTCGTTTGCTCTACCTGAAATTATAAGTGGAGTACGAGCTTCATCAATTAAAATACTATCAATCTCATCGACGATTGCATAATGCAATCCTCTTTGAACTAATTGATTTTTATATATAACCATATTATCTCTCAGATAATCGAATCCAAATTCATTATTTGTACCATATGTTACATCTGCATTATATGCTTCTTGTTTTGCTTTTGGCTCCATTCCTGCAATTACTAAACCAACTGATAGTCCTAAAAATTTATATAATTTTCCCATCCATTCACTATCTCTTTTTGCTAAGTAATCATTTACTGTAATTACATGAACTCCTTTTCCTTCTAGTGCATTTAAATATACTGGAAGTGTTGCAACTAAAGTTTTACCTTCACCAGTTTTCATTTCTGCAATTCTTCCTTGGTGTAGAATGATACCACCTATTAATTGTACATCAAAATGTCTCATTCCTAAAACTCTTTTTGATGCTTCTCTAACAACTGCAAATGCTTCTGGTAATATGTCATCTAATGTCTTTCCATTTTTTAATTGCTCTTTGAAGTATTCTGTTTTTCCTCTTAATTCTTTATCGCTTAATTTTGAAATTTCGCCTTCTAGCTCATTGATTTTTTGTACTATTGGCATTACTCTTTTAACTTCTTTTTGACTGTAAGTTTTGAAAATTTTTCTTATTATGCTCATTTCGAATTGATTCCTCCTAAGTTTATATTTTTACTTTGTTACTATATCACTAAAATAGTATTTTAGCAAGTAGTTTGACCAAAAACTTTTATGATAATGTTCTTATTTTTTACTTTACCACATATTATTTACTATAATTCATAAATCTTAGAAAATTTCATTGCATAACTGGAGGGTGCTTTATGTTTGTATATAATTTTAAAATTAATGGAAAAAATTTATTTAAATGTTTTTTTGTTATAATTTTAATAATTATCACCATTATTGTTGGAATTGTAACTTTTAAAATATTCTACGGTGCTAGCACTCATAAAAACAAATCCTCATGTTTGCCTCAAAACAATATTTCTACAATTTCAGCATCAAATTATACAAATGTTCTAAAAGCAGTACACGATGATATTGATAGTTATGTTGGATTGAAAATTAATTTTATTGGATATGTTTATAGGGTTTCAGATTTGAATGAAAATCAATTTGTTTTGGCAAGAGATATGATTATTTCTTCTAATCGCCAATATGTGGTGGTTGGTTTTTTATCTGAATATGTAAATGCTAAAGATTTCAAAGATGATACTTGGGTTGAGGTTACTGGTGAGATTACTAAGGGTAGTTATCATGGTGATATGCCTATATTAAAGGTTACTGACATGAAAGAGACTTCTTCTCCTAATGAAGAGTATGTTTATCCTCCTGATGAAAGTTATATTCCAACTGATGGGGTGTTATAAAAATATTTAAGTTGAAAATTATATGTCAACGTGTTATAATATGTATATCAACATCAAAAGGAGGTAACTCTATGTGTAAACTTATTGAAGTATCTGGAACTCCAGATGCTGGAAAAACAACCACTATTGACATGGTAAAAAGCTATTTAATTAGTCGGAATTTTCCAGTCATAGTAATCGGTGAAGCTGGAGGTAAAACTTTGCCTTCGAAAAATTCTAGAAAAAGTTTGCTTTTCAACATCTGGGTAGGAACAAGTGCTGCAGAATCAATTTTATCTACAAAGGAAAAATGTAAAAATAATGAAATTATTATTGTTGACCGAGGCCTCATTGATTATCAATTTTGGGTATATTATTACTTAAAAAAGGAAAAATGTTCAAAGCTAGAGGCTGAAGAAGCATTAAATCTGGACATCTTTACAGAGACAAGAATTTGTTGCCTGATTTGTTTATTGGTATGACAACTTCTGTCGATGAAGCAATTAAAAGATCCAGAAGTAAAAACAATACTGTTTCATTAGAATTTCATAACAAAGTTTTTACTGATTTCTTTAAAACTGTTACTGTTCCTAAATATCTTTTAGATACAACTTATTTATCCCCAGAAGAAACAACAAAAAAGTTTCTAGAACTTATAGAGATACACTAACAGTGTATCTCTAATCTATTTTTTAACTTTTCATAAATCATGCTTTCTTCTTTATTTAAAATATTACCGTTTTTTCCAGTTCCCAATTCTATTTCAGGAGTAACATTTGGTCCATGGTAATCACTTCCCTTTGATATCAATAAATTATAATTTATGGCTATATTCCTATATTCTTTTATCTCATCAAAAGTATGGGTACTATGATAACACTCGATACCGTCCAAACCATACGAAATCAATTCTTTAATTTTATTTTCCAAGTCCTCTTGATTTAATTTTAATGTTTTTGGATGAGCTAATATTGCAATTCCATTAGCTCTCTTTATAGCTTCTATTGTTTCTTTTGGCGACAATGTCATTCTATTTATTGTATTTAATGGTGGTACATTAAATAGGTTATCATACGCTTCTTCTATGTCCTTTATATATCCTTTTTCGAATAATACTTGTGCAAAATGAGGCTTTGCAATTATCTCCCCTATTGCATATTTTTTTACATCATCTATACTAATGTCATACCCTAATTCATTAAACATTTTTATAAATTTATTATTTCTGTCATTTCTATCTTTTTTTAATTTATCAGTAATTTCTTTAAATTCTGGTTTTGTATAATTTACATACAAACCTAATATATGCATTTTACCTATATCTACTTTAGCACTAAATTCAATTCCTGGTACGACTTCTATTTCTTTATTTTTCGCATAATCAATCGCCTCATCTAAACTATCAATTGTATCATGATCTGTAATTGCAAGTACTGATATTTCTTTTTGTATTGCTTTATCTATTAACTCTTTTGGTTTGAATTCTCCATCTGATGCTGTAGTATGTGAATGTAAATCGATTATCATCTTACATCTTCTCCTTTCTTAAGTAACTATATGCTTTACTTATTGCTTTTTCTAGTTCACCATCTTTCTTCATTCTATGATCCGCTCCATCAATTTCATATAATTCTATATTATTCGGGTCTAAAGATAGAAATTCTTTCGTATCTTTAATTGGTGCTACATCATCTTCAGTCCCTTGAATTATAAGAATATGTTGATTGTTATTATATAAATCTATTATTTTATTATTTGCTAAATCTTCATAAAACTCATATGAAATAAGAATCTTCCTTTCAAACCCTAATGTTGTTACTTTTCTTTCTTTGAATTTCTCAAAAGGTTCTCTTAATAAAGTATCTTTAAATATTTCGTCCATTTTTATAGCAGGTGCTCTTAATATTATTTTATTATACTGTGTTTTTCTAGTAAAAATTTTTAACAAAGTAATATATGCTCCAAAACTAGTTGCAAAAATATTAATTTCTATTTTATCTCCAAATCTGTTTTTTATATAGTTTTCTATGGCTTCTATATCATTTATACAATTCCAAATTGTCAATTTATCTCCATTTACTTCACTCTGTCCATGTCCTGGAAAATCAAAACAAATTAGTCCAATATTATCTTTATAAATAGTTTCAGCAAAATATTTTATTGCACTACTTTCCTTATCTCCACCAAAGCCGTGACAAGCAATTACAATTTTATCTATATCTTCATTTGGAATATATAGTGATGCCGAAATATTATAATTATTTTTGCTTTTTATTTTTACATCTTCTACATTCATATTCATCTTTCTCCTTTCCATTCATCATTTTCACGCTCTTTTAAAATTTTTACTAATCTATATACAGAATTGAAGTCCGCTATTTCATTTTGATTAGTAGTTTCTAAAAATTGTTCTGCTTCAATTCCAACACCTGTATGACCAATTTTATTTTCTTCCCAGAGTTCATTTGGAATAGCAAAAGTCATATTGTTCAAATATCTTTTAAAATCCATTCCCTTTCTTTCACAACTTGCTTCTCTTTCTGGATCTAAAATAACATATGATACTTTATTGTTTTCATTTACTTCTGCTAAAACAACATAATGCATTAATTTTTTATTTTTTCCAGGTAATTTAGCTAATAAAGTATAACTGTTTATATCATACATTGCTAATAATATTCTTGTTAATTCTGCATATCCTGCACACATTGCTTGTTTCCTTAATAACGCTGCATATGCTGTTCTATATATCTTTTCATCTTCATCAAAAAATTCTACATTTCCAGAAAATTTATCGAAATACTCACCTCTAATACTTGTATTAGACTTAACATAGTTATTTATTATTCTTAATATATCTTTAGTTTTAGAATTTGCATCAATTTCAAATTTATTTACTAAATTATCCACTTCCATTATTAAGGTTTCAAACATAACTCTATTATAAAATTCAGTTCCATGTGCTTTATCTTTTATTATCTTTTTTATCTTATCAATATGTATTTTATCCATTACACCCCTCTTTTCTTTCAATATAATACATATTGTAACATCAATATGTAATAAAGTCAATTTTACATAACTTCAAAATATTTATTTACTTATTTAACAATCTATGATACAATACATGAAAGTAAAATGAAAGGATGATTAATATATGAAAAGTAATGAACTAATTTTAATTCTAGACTTCGGTGGGCAATACAACCAACTAATTGCAAGACGCGTCAGAGAATGTAATGTATATTCAGAAGTAGTACCTTATGACATATCAATCGAAAAAATCAAAGAAAAAAATCCAAAAGGAATCATTTTTACTGGAGGACCAGCAAGTGTATATGGAGAAGAAGCTCCTAGATGTGCAGATGGAATATTTGAATTAGGAATACCTGTTCTTGGGATTTGTTATGGTATGCAACTTATGACTTATACACTTGGAGGAAAAGTAGCTAAAGCAAGTAAAAGAGAATATGGAACAACAGATGTAAAAATAGACAACAACTCTTTATTATTCAAAGGTTTTGGAAATAACAATGGCTTTTTAATGAGTCACACTGATTATGTAGAAACCGTACCAGAAGGCTTCAAAAATATTGCCTCTACCCCATCTTGTCCAAATGCTGCAATGGAAAATTCTAATAAAAAACTATATGGAATTCAATTTCATCCAGAAGTTAATAATTCTGTTAATGGAACACAAGTAATTAAAAACTTCTTATTTGAAATTTGTAATTGTAGTGGTGATTGGCAAATTTCTTCATTTGTTGATGAAAGTATTAAAAATTTAAAAGAAAAAATTGGAGACAAAAAAGCCTTATGTGCTTTATCAGGTGGAGTTGATTCTTCTGTTGCCGCAGTTTTATTAAATAAAGCTATCGGAAAAAATCTAACTTGTATCTTCGTTGACCATGGTCTACTTCGTAAAAATGAAGGCGACGAAGTTGAAGAAGTTTTTAGAAATCAATTTGACATTAACTTAATTAGAGTAAATGCTAAAGATAGATTTTTATCAAAACTTGCAGGAGTTACTGACCCAGAGAAAAAAAGAAAAATTATTGGAGAAGAATTTATACGAGTTTTTGAAGAAGAGGCTAAAAAAATTGGAACTGTTGATTTCTTGGTGCAAGGAACTATTTATCCTGATGTTATTGAAAGCGGATTAGGTAAAAGTTCTGTAATTAAAAGCCATCATAATGTAGGTGGATTACCTGACTATGTTGATTTTAAAGAAATTGTAGAACCTTTAAGAGATTTATTTAAAGATGAAGTTAGAAAAACTGGTTTAGAGTTAGATATTCCAGAAAATTTGGTATATAGACAACCCTTTCCTGGTCCAGGTTTAGCTATAAGGATTATTGGAGATATAACAGATGACAAATTAGATATTTTAAAAGAAGCGGATAGTATTTTCAGAGAAGAAATTGCAAATGCTGGATTACACAAAATTATTAATCAATATTTCGCAGTTTTAACTAATTTAAAATCTGTTGGTGTTATGGGAGATGAAAGAACTTATGATTATACAATAGCTCTTCGTGCTGTTGAGACTACTGATTTTATGACAGGTGTTTGGAGTAAAATACCTTATGATGTTTTAGAAAAGGTTTCAAGTAGAATTGTGAATGAAGTTAATCATGTAAATAGAGTTGTTTATGATATTACTTCTAAACCACCTGCAACAATTGAATGGGAATAGGATTTAGGAAACCCCTAAATCCTATTTCTTATCAAAAATAGTTTTAAATACACCTTGGTCAATTAAATTAGCAAAAATATTTTTAACTATAATTAAAACTATTGGTCCAACTAAAAGACCCATAATACCAATTACCTTAAAACCAGTATACATAGCAATCAAAGTAAAAATTGGATGAACACCAATATTCTTACTAACCAATTTAGGCTCTAAAACTTGTCTAACTACTGACATAATTATTAATAAAATAATAATAGCTATACCTAAATTAATATCTCCATTCAAAGCACAAATTATGGCCCATGGAATCATAACTGTTCCAGAACCAAGTATTGGAAGTGCATCTACAAAACCAATAAATAGAGCCATCAGCAATGGATATTGAACATTAAATCCAACAATTTGCAAAATATATAATCCAATTAAAGAAATTACAAAAGATACTAATATAAGTGTTGCTTCTGCCTTTAAATATCCACCTAATGTTTGAATTAAGTCTTTTAAATGTATTGAAATCTTTTTTACCCATAATCTAGGTAAATGATGCTCAATTTGGTCTAATATATATATTTTATCTACACAAATAAAATATAGTGCAATTACTGTTATACCTATACATATAGCAATTGATGGGATACTCGTTACAAAGTTTATTAAATTATTTAATATGTTTCTTAACCAATCAGAAGCGGTAGTTAAAAAATCTCCTGTAGAGTTTTGTATTACTTCTAATATTTCATCTGAAAGATGTATATTGTCAAAATTAAAATAATTTATTAAATTTTGAAATTGCTCATATAACTTGTCAAAGTAATCATTTAAACTCTGTAATAAACTTGAAGATTCTGAAAATAATGTTATCAATAGCCAAGCTAAACCACCTATTATAATAACTGAAACTAAAACAAATATAATAATTGAGCTTGTTCTTCTTGTTAAATGTGTTTTTTTCATTATTTTTTTAATTGCTGGTTCTATCATTAATGATATAATAAATGCAATCAAAAATGGCATATAAAAAATAGATAGCTCTAAAGCTATATATAAACCTAATAAGATTAATACTACATATAAAATATTTTTTAATACTCTTGTCCAATATGACATATTAATAATCATGTTGTTCACCTAATTTTAATATATGTAAAAAATTTTTTATTATGCAAAAAGGATTTGGGGACGTGTTACTTTTCCCAAAAATTAGGGACAGGTTAATCTGTCCCCTTTTACTTAAATTGAGATTTTTGGGGCCGTCCCCTAATCCTACCCAAATCCTAATTTCCGTTTTTTATTTGTCCTTCACAATTACATATATTTTCAAATGTTGTACATACTTGTTGTTTTCCTAGTTTAGTATCAAAATGAGCTAAATCTCCTAATGTTAATATTCCAACTACTTGATTATTGATATCACATACTGGTAGTCTTCTTATCTGCTTTTGTTCCATTTTTGTTTGTGCATTTGTCATTTCATCATCTTGTTTACATGTTGTAACATTACATGTCATTATATCACTTGCTAGTGTTTGATTTGTGTCTTTATTACATGCAACACATCTTAATATTATATCTCTATCTGTTACTATTCCACATATGCAATTGTTGTCATCACATACTGGAACACATCCTATATGATGTTGATTCATTAATTTTGCTACTTCTTGTATTTTTGTTTCAGGTCTTACACAACATACATCTTCACACATACAATCTTTAACTTTCATTTTATTACCACCTTTCAAAATTTCTCAATATTATTATTTGTATTTTTTTTGATTTATATTCTTAAAATTTTTTATCATTTTGGGATTTTTTTCAAAAATAAAATACAATTTTTTCATACCAAAAAATCCAACTCTAATCAAGCTGGATTTTTGTATTTATTATATTTTATAACTTGGTTTATTCTTATCTTTCTTCTTGTTCTTTTTGCTTTAACTTTTCATATATATCAGGATATACTTCTTCATAGCTAAACTCTTTTCCTATCAATTCTTCATGGCCATATAATTTACTTGCTGTTAATCCTTGCATATATTGTCTTGCCGTAATAGTCTTTCCTGGAAGTTTTTCATCATCTTTCGCTAACACAATATATGGTACTAATGTCAATCCATCATAAGCCGCCCCAAAATTTCTATGGTGTCCTTCAACTATTCCTTTTAACCCATCTGCTTCTACTATTTCTACTGGTGAAGAAGGATAGTATCCATTTTCTCTTATACTTTGTATTATTTCTTCTAAATCATATAAAGCTTTTCCATAAGTCAATCTTTCTTCTTGTAATGGTAAAAGTAGTTTTGGGCTTGTCCATTTTTTTTCAAATAGTTTGCCTTGATAAAATAATTCTGAACATTTCAATATTGTGTCAGAAATATCATTTATACTTGAATAAGATGTATCGATAATTAAATCATAATTATTTTCATCTTCTAAATTCACTCCATATCTTTGTAAATATCTTGAAGTTTCTCCAATTCTTCTTCTTTCTCTCGCTTCCTTTGCTTCAGCTATATCTTTATACTTGCTATCTTCTTTTCCTCTGGTTTTATCTTGCAATAATCTTTGAGCAGCAACATCAGGAGATGCAGTTAATCTTACTGAAAAAGCATCAGGTATATTATAAAAAGCCAATCTCGAATCAATTATCCAAATATCCTCTGGTCGACTTTGACTATTAATCTCAATACCTTTTTCTTTAATTCCCTCATCAATTAAAGTGTCAACAATTTTTCTGATTTTTTTAAATTCTTCTAAATTATTTGCTTGTTCAATATTAAATTTTGACAAATCTAATCCTGATTTTTTTAACATAGCTAAAGTTTCTGTAAACGCTTTTCTATACTCATTGTTACTAAAAATTTTCTTTAGTTCTTCACTCTCTGTTAATTTTTTTACATTCTCTTCATCATCTAAACTTTGTATTAATTCGACAATCATATTAAAATATTTTCTAAATTCATTTCCTGTTGACTCCAAATGTATATTTTCCTCTGCATATCCCATTTGTTTCAATTTTTCTATTATAGCTTTTATATTTGTTCCCTTACCAGTTACTGGTTGACCTGATATAGCTAAAATTTTGTTTCTTATTTTATTTTGTTCCATATTATTCCCCCAATTAACATATTTAATACATATTAATTTTACCATTTTATGTTAATAATGTCAACTTTTAATATATACTAAAAAATCAAGAGATATTAATACCTCTTGATTTAAATCATTAATGTTCATAAATATCATAATATCCTCTTGGCATCATTGGTGGTCTACCTCCACCTTGAGGTGGCCTGCCTGGTCCTTGAGGTGGTCTTCCGTGGTCCTCCAGGAAATGGTGGTCCCATAGGTGGTCTAGGTCTTGGTGGACGATTTCCTGGTCTTCTTCTAAGTAATTCTCGAATAATTAAAATTCTTATTAAATCTCTTAAACTTCTATTTCTTATTTGTCTATCTTCTCTACTATCATTTCTGTTTTCTACTTGTATTGAATCCTTTTTTGCCTCTTTTCTAATCGTTTGACTAGATGAATTCATTTCTTTTGCATTCATATTCTGAGTTCTATTTTCTCCTGTCCTTATATCATTTTGCAAATTTATTGACAAATTAATTTCATTGTCTGCTGTTCCCTCAATTGTCGAATAAATCTCATCTGTCATTTCGTCAATTACTTCTCTTGTTATTTCTCTTGTATTATTTCTGCATATTTGCGATACCATTGGATATACAATTTTATATATTTCTGGATAATATTGCTCTAATTCACTATTATTATCTTCATTTTCGCTATAATTATTATTAAAATTGTTGTTATAATTATATCCTTGATTTTGCATATATGACATAGAATCATTGTCATTATACTGATAGTTTGGATATCCTAGTATGCTTCTTATGTACTCTTCATAACTCTGATTGTACATTATAAAACCTCCTTTTTCTTTTGTATATGTTATGCATTTTTTAAAAATTTGTGTCTAAGAGGTTTTACTATTAAAATGATGTAGCTAGAATATTATATAAAATTATTTGCAGTACCGCGTAGCGACCAAACGAGCCTTGTAAAAGGCGAGTGCGATTGAAGCAACCTACAACATTTTTCTTTCATAGGTTGCGACAACAAGGTACAAATAATAATTTTATATAATATTCTAGCTAACATTTTACTACAAATTATTCACTAATTTTTTAAACTGTTCTCCTCTATCAGCAAAATTTTTGAACATATCAAAACTTGCACTAGCTGGTGAAAATAATACAATTTGACCTTTAACAGCATGTTTCTTTGCTAATTGTACAGTTTCTTCTAAAGAATCACACATATAAATATAAAGTTCTTTATTTTGATTTTCTAATTCATTTTTTACCGCATCAAATATTTTTCCTGATGTTTGACCTAACAATATTAAAGTCTTTACCTTTTCAACTATTGGCTTTGCAATTGGAGTATAATCTAAATTTTTATCATAACCACCTGCTATTAACACAATCTCTTCTGGAAATGAATTTAAACCTGCAATTGTTCTTGTTGGTGATGAACTTACAGAATCATTATACCATTTAACTCCATCAATTTCTCTTACAAGTTCTAATCTATGTTCTACTGGTTTAAATTCTTTGATAGCTTCAATTGCATCTTCTATATCTACTAATGTACTTGTTGCAGCTATTGCAGTTGCTATATTTTCAAAATTATGCTCTCCTCTTAAAATGACATCATGTGTATCCAAAATATGTTTTCTTACTCTATCTTCACATTCTTTTATAATTCCATTATCAACAATAAATCCATTATCCAATTTTTCTTTTCCACTAAAAAAGATTACTTTTCCCGGCACTTCTTTTTCACAACTTCTTGTAATTTCATTATCATAATTTAATACTGTTATTCCATTTTCAGATTGATATTTGAATATATTTTTCTTTGCTTCTATATATTCTTCATAATCTTTATGAATATTTAAATGATTTGGTGTTATATTAGTTATAACCGCAATATCTGGACTTACTTCCATTTCCATTAATTGAAAACTACTTAATTCTAATACCAAAATATCTTCTGGTTTCATTTCTGGTAATTTAGTAAATAATGGCGTTCCGATATTTCCTCCCAAAAATGTTTTAAAACCTGCCTTTTGCAAAATACTATTTATTAAACTTGTTGTTGTTGTCTTTCCATCACTTCCAGTTACTCCAATCATTTTACACGGACACATTTTCATTAACATTTCAATTTCTGATGTTACAATTGCTCCTCTATTTTCTTCTTGGACTAATTCTAGTTTAGTAGGCAAACAACTTGGTGAACGGAAAATTATATCAAAATTTCTTAAGTATTTTAAACAATCTTTTCCAATAATAAGCTCAAATCCATAATTATTTATTTTTTCTAAAGCTTCTTTGCTTAATTTTTCTCTTTCTCTTTCATCAAATACCGTTACTCTTGCTTTTTTCTCAAACATGTAATCAAGCAATGGTAGATTGCTTACTCCCAATCCTATTATGGCTACTTTTCTAAATCTTATGTATTCATTAAATTCTTTTAATTTTTCATTTTCAAAATCCATTTTTTATCTCATTCCTCCCTAAAGCACAAATCTAGTTGGAAAATAATTAAACTTTTCAACCTTTCCTCCTAATATATATTATGTTTTATATAATATCAAAATTATCAATTAATACATATTTTATAATTTTTACCCATTATATATCAAATACCTAAAAAACACAAATTAATTTTTTATGTATATTTTTTTGCTTTTTAGAAAATAATATTATTGAAACTTGAATGGAGGTGCTTTTCATGTCAAAGAAAAATAAAGAAAATAAGTCAAATAACAATAACAAAAATAATCAAAACAATAACAACAACGAAAGACAAAACAACAATAATAATAACAATAGATAGTTGCAAAATTTTAGAGAAGGTCACAATCTGGTGACCTTCTCTATACATACATCATAAAAATCTTGGTCGGAATAACTATTCCGACTGAATTAAATTAATTTAATATTAAATTAATTTAATTCTTTCATCAGGTAAATCCCGATGTATACCGCAAACTACTGATCATTTCTTTTCCTCCTCGGCATTATACGCCGCCTGATCTTTTTACAAAATTTTTTTTGTTGATTTGTTGCTTGTCGGTCTGTCTCGTGTCATCATGTATTCTTCCTCCTTAATTTTTTATGATTTTAGGGATTGTTCCCTAATCATATATATAATATACCACGTTTTTATGTAAATGTCAATATGTTTTTTCATATTTTGCTAAATTTTTGTTACTACTCAGCCTAAAAACATCAAAAGGTAGCCCAAGTTAGTTAAATAACTATACTTAGGTTACCTTTTTCTATATTAACAAGTTCTTTGAAATAATCAATTCCTTGTTTTTTACATGTACTTATAAATTGTTATCAAATGGTACTTTAAAGTTATATGCAAATATTAGATGATTTGTTTTATATTTCTTTAATCTATTTATTAATGCTTTTTCTTCTTTACCTAAATATTTAGAATTACTTTCCTTGTTTTCTTCTAGTCCTTCTTTTATTATTTCATCATATCTTTTGCTATACTCTTCTAATTCTTGTTCAGAAAATCTATCTATTCTGCTTTCTAAATATTCTTCTTTCTTTCTTTTTATTTCTAGTAGCAATTTATCCATTTCTTGTGACCAGTTATGTTTTGTCAATTCTGTATTGTTTTTTAAGTATCTTCTTAAATGCACATTACATTCTACATGTTTTTCTTTAATACCAAAATTATATATTGCTGTATCATGATCTTGTACTATATATCCTGTATATCCATCTAATATCCATTGCCTTTTTACTCGGTGTATTTTTTTATCTTTACTTGGAATATATACAGTTAGTTTATCATTACTGTAATTTCGTACATATCCTTTTTTATTGTTTACTTTTGTTTCTGTTAAATCTGTTTGCAAAATTACTGTATTTTTTAATCCTATTTTCATTTTCTTTATTGTGTTTTTACATTGCTTTGATTTTTCCTTTATCCAATTTACCAAGCTTCCTTCTGATATCTTTAACAATCCCCCTGTCAATATTTCAACAAATTCTTTTATTCTTCCTAACGAAATTACTTCTTCTACAACCATAATATCACACAACGTTTTAAAGTTTTCTCCATAATGTACATCTGATACAAATTCTTTTGGTATTTTTATCTCTTTTCTTTTATTAAAGTAGAATTTATGCTCTTTTACTATTACTATTGTTTTGGTATCTATTTCATATTTAGTTATACAATATTTTCCATTTGGTTTTCCATGTTTCATTGTTTCTTTTTTTACATTTTCTTTTTTTAATAATTCTTCTACATCTTGTTTCGTAAATGTCGCTCCTTTATGTCCTTTTTGTCCTCCTGTCTTCTTATTACTCTTTTCTCTTAAATTTACTCTTTTCTTCTTTGGTTTTTCATCTTTTGATGGCGGAATACTTGAATTGGTACTATCTTTATTTAGTATTGCTTTCATTCTTGTATGATCATCTTTTAATAATTTATTTTCATCTTCTAATTTTTCTATTTTAGAATTTAATTGCTTTATCTCTTTTTTATGTTCTTCTTTTAAATTATGTATTTCTTCTGAATGTTGCTCTTTAAGTTTTTTTATTTCTTCTTTATGCTCTCCTTTTATATCTTTTATTTCTTGTGATAAATTATCACATTTTTTCAATACATCTTCTAATTGTCTAAAGATATGTTTATCATAATTTGATGCCATAATTTACCACCTTTCCTTTTTCTATATTATATATCAAGATATCAAAAAAGACCATAACAGTAGTATTTCAATACTGTTACAGTCTTTGTAATATTCTGTGAATAATTGATTTCTATTTTGATTATTTTGTGAATAACTTGTTTTTAGGGCTGAGTAGTAACAAATTTTTATTAAATTATTACTTTTTTATCTATCTAAATTATATTTTTCTCTTTTTCTATAATTTGTATGCAACAACTTCTCTGCTCTATAGCTTCCAGGTTCTTCTAAATATTCTTCATAAATCTTTTTCAACACTGGATTTTCATGAGATTTTCTAATTGTACTCTTTTCATCAATAGAATAAATGCTATCTGCTCTTAATTTTCTAACATTTACTTCTGAACGAGTTTTAGAAGTTTTAATTGGTTGACCCCCGCCCATGATGCATCCTCCTGGACACGCCATAATTTCTACAAATTGATAATCAGCTTTTCCAGATTTTATTTCATCCAATATTTTTTTTGCATTTGATAATCCACTTGCAGCAACTACTTTTATAGGCTTTCCTGCTATTTCTATTGTAGCCTTTTTAATTCCTTTTCCACCACGTACTTGCTCAAATTCTATCTTATCTAAACTTTTTCCAGTTAAAGTATCTTGTGCAGTTCTTAAAGCTGCTTCCATTACTCCACCTGTTGTTCCAAATATTGCTGCTGCACCTGTTGCTTCTCCCATTGGGTCATCAAAATTACTATCCTCTAATTTTTCAAATTCGATATTGGCCTGTTTAATCATACGAGAAAGTTCTCTTGTAGTAATTACATTATCTACATCGTAAAGTCCGTCATTTTGCATTTCTGGACGTTGTCGTTCAAATTTTTTAGCAATACATGGCATTACTGATACTGTATATATTTTTTCTGGATTTATTCCAATTTTATTGGCATAATATGATTTTATTAATGCTCCAAACATTTGATGTGGTGATTTACAACTTGACAAATGTGGCAATAAGTCTGGTTCATATGATTCAATATATTTAACCCAAGCAGGACAGCAAGAAGTCATCATAGGAAGATTATCATTTTTCTTAAATCTTTTTATAAATTCATTAGCTTCTTCCATAATTGTAAAGTCTGCACCTGTATTTGTATCAAATACCTTGTCAAATCCAAGTCTTTTTAATGCTGTTACCATTTTTCCTGCTACATTTGTACCAATAGGCATTTGGAATTCTTCACCTAAAGCTACACGAACCGCAGGTGCTGTTTGAACAACTACATATGTATCTGGATCTTTTAATTTTGCCCATACGTCATTTATTGATTCTTTTTCATGTAATGCTCCTGTTGGGCAGGCTTCTATACATTGACCACAAAATGTACAATTTACATTATTTAAACTACAATCTCCAACTGTTGATATACATGATTCAAATCCTCTATTTATTACATCTATTGCCCCAATTTGTTGAACATTTTTACAAGCTGCAACACATCTTCTACATAATATACATTTATTAAAATCTCTAACAATTGATGGTGATAAGTCATCTACTTTATGTTGTGTCATTTCTCCCGGAAATTCTACACTTAAAACATTGAATTTTGTTGCTAACATTTGAAGTTCGCAGTTTCCTGAACGTGTACAGGTTAAACAGTCTTTTGCATGGTTTGATATTATTAAATCTAGTATAACATGTCTTGCTTCTAACACGTTTTGCGTATGGGTATGTACTACCATTCCTTCTTCTACTGTTTGTATACATGATGTTGCAAATCCTCTTCTTCCTTCAACTTCTACTATACACATTCTGCAGTCTCCAACTTCGTTTATTTCTTTTAAAAAACATAGTGTTGGGATGTCTATTCCTGCTTGCTTTGCAGCTTCTAGTATTGTTGTGCCTTCTGGCACTTTTATTTTTTGGTCATCTATTGTTAAATTAATCATTTTCTTTTCCATAACTCTATCTCTCCTATTTATTTTTAAGGTCCGTCCCTAAATCCCCGATTTTAGGGATTTTTAGGACCGTCCCCTAGTTCCCTATTGCATGGAATGGACAACTTGCTATACAAGTACCACATTTAATACATTTTTCTTGATTTATTATTCTTTTATCTCTTCCTGCTCCATCAATAGCATTTACTGGGCAATGTTTTTGACATAAGCCACAACCTTTACATTTTTCTGGGTCAATTGTTATTTTTGCCATTGCTTTACATTCTAATGTTTTACATTCTTTTTGAATAGCATGTTGTCTAAATTCTTCTCTAAAGTATTTTAATGTACTTACTACTGGGTTTGGTGCACTTTGACCAAGACCACATAAACTTGCTTTTTGGATATTTGCTGCCAATTTCTCTAATCTATATATATCAAATTCTTCTCCTTCGCCATTACATAGTCTTTCAAGAATTTCTAACATTCTTTTTGTTCCTATTCTACATGGAGTACATTTACCACAACTTTCACTTACTGTAAATTCTAAATAGAACTTAGCTAAACATACCATACATTTAGTGTCATCCATAACAATTAGTCCACCTGAACCCATCATAGAACCAATTGCTTTTAATGATTCATAATCTATTGGTGTATCTAAATGTTCTTTTGGTATACATCCTCCTGATGGTCCTCCTGTTTGCGCTGCTTTAAAGTCTCTTCCATTTGGTATTCCTCCACCTATGTCATATACAATTTCTCTTAATGTTGTTCCCATTGGTACTTCTACAAGTCCTATATTATTTACATTTCCACCTAATGCAAATACTTTTGTACCTTTTGAATTTGCAGTTCCTATTGATGAATACCAATCAGCACCTTTTAATATTATTTGTGCTATATTTGCATATGTTTCAACATTATTTATTAATGTTGGTTTTCCCCATAAACCTGCTACTGCTGGATATGGTGGTTTTACTCTTGGTTGACCTCTTCTTCCTTCAATAGATTCAAGTAGTGCTGTTTCTTCTCCACATACAAATGCTCCTGCACCTAATCTTATTTCTATATCAAAATTAAAGTTTTTGCCAAAAATATTTTTACCTAAAATAGCATAATCTCTTGCTTGGTCTATTGCTATTTGTAATCTTTGAACTGCAATTGGATATTCTGCTCTTACATAAATATATCCTTTGTCCGCACCTATTGCATAAGCTGCAATTGCCATAGCTTCTAGCACACTATGTGGGTCACCTTCAAGAATACTTCTATCCATAAAAGCACCTGGGTCACCTTCATCAGCATTACAAACAACATATTTTTGCTTTCCTTCTGAAGCTCTTGTTAGCTCCCACTTCTTACCTGTTGGGAAACCTGCTCCACCTCTACCTCTAAGTCCAGAATTTTTTACTGTTTCTATTACTTCTTCTGGTGTCATATCACTTAACACTTTTTCTAATGCTAGATAGCCATCAAAGGCTATGTATTCATCTATATTTTCAGGATTTATTACACCACAATTCTTCAAAGCAATTCTTTTTTGCTTTTTATAGAAATTCAAATCATCTAATCTATCAACCATCTTGCCATCTATATCTCTGCATAAAAGCCTTTCAACTTTTCCACCTTTTACAATATGTGTATCAATAATCTCTTCACAATCTTCTGGTGTAACCATTGCATAAAAAGTGTCTTCTGGACGTATAATTACAATTGGACCTTTTGCACATAAACCCAAACATCCTGTTTGTATAACACGTACATTATCTATACCTTTTTCTTCTAAAATTTCTCTAAACCTTTTTAATATTTCAGGTGATTTAGATGATGTACAACCAGTTCCATGGCAGACTAAAATATGTTTTTCTCTAGTATCTGCTTTAGTATTAACTCTTAAATCTAATTCTTTTCTTTTTTCCTCTCTTATTTTGTGTATTTCCTTTAAAGATTTCATACTTTCCTCCTTTTGTCTCATTTGGGACGTTTCTTTCTGAGACATTTTGTCCTTTTAAGGACGTTTCCGTTTGGACATTTTTGTCCATTTGGGGACACATCTTATTTTCTAATTATTGTATAGGAAAAATTAGCTTTTATCTTGGCTTTATTTGAAATTTTTCCGTATACAAAAAGGTTAATTTACCTTGACACGTGCAATAATTGCGCAGCAATTTTGCACATCTGGACGTCGAAATCTTTGATTTCGCTAACGTCCAATTTTCTTATTTTTCAACTAGCTATTCTTCCATTAGCTTATCTAACACCTCATCCAACTTCTTAACAGTAGCTTTTCCATACACTTCTCCATTAACAGTAAAAACAGGAGCTAAACCACATGCACCAACACATCTAGTTTGGTCAATTGAAAATTTACCATCTTTTGTTGTTTCTCCTGGCTCAATACATAATCTTTCTGTCAATCTATCCATGATTTTTTGAGAACCTTTAACAAAGCATGCTGTTCCTAAACATACTGATATGCTATATTTTCCTTTTGGTTTTAGTGTAAATCTAGAATAAAAAGTAACTACTCCATAAATTTCTGCCATTGGAATTGATAAAAACTCTGATAAAACTTTTTGGGCTTCTTGTGGGATATATCCATAATGTTCTTGTACTTCATTCAACATTTGAATTAAATTATCTTTTTCTGGTTTATATATATCACATAATTCTTTTAAAAATTTATCTTCTTGCATACTTATTCCTCCCATGATTAATATATATTAAATTGTTGTTTCAATTATATCAAATAGATTTTTTTTATACAACTGATTTTTTACAATTTTTGATTTTTTTCGTTATATACAATATATAATTTTGTAACGCAAAGAAAATATAAACAGCTCCTATAATGTACTAGAAGCTGTTTCATATTTCAAAAAATTTTTACTAATTCATCTGAACTTTACCAATAATATCATTAATATCATCAATATTATGTTTTTTCATATACTCTTCAATACCATCAACCGTATCAACACTTGTATATGGGCTAATAAAATTTCCTGCACCAATCGAAATTGCAGTTGCACCTGCAAGCATAAACTCAATTGCATCATCACCATTTACAATACCACCCATTCCTAAAATCGGAATATTAACAGCTTGTGCAACCTGATATACCATTCTAACTGCTACTGGTTTTATTGCAGGACCTGAAAGTCCACCTGTATTATTTGCAAGAACTGGTTTTCTTGTATTAATATCAATCTTCATTCCTAACAAAGTATTAATAAGTGATACTCCATCTGCACCGCCATCTTCTACACCTTTTGCAATTGATGCTATATCAGTAACATTTGGTGTTAATTTTACAATTAAAGGTTTATCTAAAACTTTTCTAACTTCACTTGTTACATGTTTTACACCTTCATATGTATTTCCAAAAGCCATACATCCTGCTTTTACATTAGGGCAAGATAAATTAAGTTCTACACCATCAATATCTAATGTATTTAATATTTTACACAACTCCACATATTCCTCTACTGTACTTCCACACGCATTAACTATAATTGCAGTATCAAACTTTCTTAAAAATGGCAAATCATTTTCAGCAAAATATTCAACTCCCGGATTTTGAAGTCCTATACTATTTAACATTCCACTTGCTGTTTCACATACTCTTGTTGGTTTATTTCCGCTTCTTGGCTTTAATGAAGTACCTTTTGTAATAATTCCACCTAATTTACTCAAATCAAAAAACTCACTAAATTCTCTTCCATAGCCAAAAGTCCCTGATGCAACAGTTACTGGGTTTTTCATCTCAATTCCAGCTAAATTTATTTTTGTATTCATCTATTTTATTCCCTCCATTCCTTTTTGACTAATTAATTTGATTTTATCATCTATATTAATATCTGAAATTTCCTCGATAAAATCTAATAATTTTTCTAACTTTATATATCTTGGTTCTCCTTCTTTAATATGCACATATTTGTCAGTATATTTATTTAAAATAATATTATATCTTTCAAGTATCTCTTTAAATAAATAATCATAATCCTCTCTAAGGTTTCCATTTGTTTTCTTTATTTCTTCAAATTCCTCATTAAATTTATTATTATAAAATTGATAATCTGTAAATAAATGCAAAAAATACCCTTTCCAATAATCTTTAGTTATATCTACATTTTCATCTTCTAAAAATTTGTCAATATTAGTTTCAACATTTCCGTTTGACCATCTTCCATAATGTGAAGAATCTTTAAATTTTCTTCTTTCAGTCATTTCTTCATTCAAATCAGGTACTATAGAGCCTTTTATAAATTCTTTAACATCCTTTATCTCGTCCGGGTGCTTTTGAATATACCTATTCGCAATTATTTCATGTATTGCAACATGTGCCATCTCTTTCTACTCCTATCTTTAATTAAATCTCTACATCTTTTGCGTTAAATACTGGTCCACCTTTACAAACATGCCAATACTCAGGTGCATCTTTTGGACTTTTAGCAGTTTTAACTGCACACCCTAAACAAACACCTAAACCACATGCCATTTTTTCTTCCAATGATAATTGGCAATCAATATTATTTTCAATAGCATATTTTTGAACTGCTCTTAGCATTGGTAATGGACCACAAGCATAAATACACTCATACTTTTCATGTTCCATATCGTCCTTTAAATAATCAATAGCAAATCCTTTATTTTTATATGTTCCATCATCTGTTGTAATTATTAGCTTATCTGTAACTTCTTCAAACTCTTTTTCAAGCATTACAAAATCTTTGTTCCTAAATCCTAGATAGCAATTTACTTTAACAGCATTTTGCTTTGCCTGTTTAGATAATTCATACAAAGGAAAAATTCCTATTCCACCACCTATAACTGCTATATTTTTATATTTATCAAACTTGAATATTCCATGTCCTAAAGGTCCTATTATATCAATATCATTTCCTTCTTCCTTTTTTGCTAGTATCTCTGTTCCTTTTCCTTTAACTTGGAATATAAATTCTAATATTCCATTTTCCTTATCTAAGTTATATATACTTATTGGTCTTCTTAAAAATGGGTCAATTCCATCTGTTACTCTTATTTCTATAAAATTTCCTGGTTTCGCACTTTCTACTATCTCTGGTGCTTTTACACTAAACTTGTAAATATTCTTAATGATTTCTTCCTTTTTAATTAATTTTGCATATACTTGTTTTGGCATTTTATATTATCCCTCCTAACTCCTCTTTCATTCTTAATGCTTCTGCTCTTGTTGCTTTTGCATAGTCTTTTTCTTCGAATTTATCTTTCCAAAGTTCTGATTTATATGCGCACATCAAACTTCTTGATGCATTTACTATTCCACCTAAACCGTTTTTGTCAAATCCTAAAGCTATATCTTCAGCTTTACCACCTTGTGCTCCATATCCTGGTATTAAAAAATATGTATGAGGTGCAATTTCTCTTATTTCTTTTAATTGTTTTGGATATGTAGCTCCTACAACAGCTGCTATACTACTATATCCATTTTCGCCTCTTAAGTCTTTTCCCCATTCTTCAACTAATTTTGCTACTTTTACATATACTTCTTCTCCATTTTCTAATTTTACATCTTGCAATTCACCTGATGATGGATTTGAGGTTTTTACTAATATAAATATTCCTTTGTCATATTTTTTACAATCCTCGATAAATGGTTTGACACAATCTGTTCCCATATATGGATTTACTGTTACAAAATCTACATCAAAAATGCTTTCTTCTTTTTCTCTTATTTTAGTTTTTCCTAAATATGCATTTGAATATCCTTGAGCAGTTGAACCTATATCTCCTCTTTTTATATCTGCTATTACAATCATTCCTTTTTGTTTTGCATATTTACATGTCTCTTCAAATGCTTTCATTCCTGGTATACCAAACATTTCATAAAAAGCTATCTGAGGCTTTACTGCTGGAATTACATCACATGTTTCATCTATCAAAGCCTTATTGTATTCTATAATTGCTTCTGATACACCTTCCAAAGTGTTTGGATATTTTTCTAATACACATTTTGGCAATAGTTCATATCTTGGGTCAAGACCTATTACTGTTGGATTGTTTGTTTCTTTAATTTTATTTATTAATCTATCAATTGCATTCACTCTTATTTCCTCCTTCTGACTCTATTGGGGACAGGTCAAATCGTTTCATTTTGAAACGTTTTAGCACGTCCCTAACAGACTCACCCATTCTTTTTCTTTAAATCCTACTAATATGACTTTATCAGTTATAGCTAGCGGTCTTTTTACTAACATTCCATCTGTAGACAATATCTCTATTTTTTCTTCATCTGTCATATTGGGCAATTTTTCTTTTAAATTCAATTCTTTATATTTCATTCCACTTGTATTAAAGAATTTTTTGATATCATATCCGCTTTGCTTTATCCATTTTCTTAATTCATCTTTTGTTGGATTATTTTCTACTATATGTCTGTCATCAAATTCAATATTATTTTGCTCTAACCATTTCTTTGCTTTTTGACAAGTAGAACATTTTGGATATTCAATAAATAATACTTTCATAGTTTCTCCCTTCAATTTTCAAAAACAACTTTTCCATTTACAATTGTATATTTTACTTTACCTTTTAATTTCTTTCCTATAAATGGACTGTTTTTAGATTTTGATACTATCATTTCTTTTGTGTAAACGTATTCTTCATTTGGATCAAATATAGTTATATCAGCCTTTTTTCCTACCTCTATACTACCTCTTTCATTTTCTATATGTAATAATTTTGATGGAGTATATGAAGTTAATCTTACTAGATTTAAGTAATCAATATGCCCTGGGTCTACTAAATTCATTATTTCTGCTGGAAGTGCTGTTTCAAATCCTATTATTCCATTCGGTGCTTTTGAAAGTTCTACTTTTTTTTCTTCTTCTGCATGTGGTGCATGGTCTGTTATTATACAATCTATTGTTCCTTCTTTTAGTCCTTCTATTATTGCTTGTCTATCTTTTTCTTCTCTTAATGGTGGATTCATTTTTGCATTTGTTCCAGATTTTAATACTTCATCTACCGTAAAAGTAAAGTAATGTGGACATGTTTCACATGTTATTTTTACTCCTCTTTTTTTAGCATCTCTTATCATGTTTTTACTTGTTTTTGTACTTATATGACATATATGTCCTCTAACATTGTTTGTTTCTGATATAACTATTTCTCTTGCAGCCATTATTTCTTCTGCTTCTGGCAATACTCCTTGAACTCCTAATTGGTCTGCTACCTTTCCCGCATTTATTGCTCCTGCAGAAACAGATTTTTCTTCACAATGTGATGCTACAAATGTTCCAAATTTATCGGCTTCAATCATTGCTTGTCTCATCATTCTGCTATTTACAACTGGCATACCATCATCTGAAAATGCAATTGCTCCAGCATTTCTTAATTCTTCAAAATCTACTAATTCTTCTCCTTTTTCTCCTTTAGATACAGAAGCATATGGAAGTATATTACATAAATTTACTCTTTTTGCTTCTTCTATTATTTTTTGCAAATTAATAGCGCTATCTGGTGTTGGTTTTGTATTTGGCATTGGACAAATAGTTGTAAAACCTCCTGCAACAGCGCTTTTGCTGCCTGTTTCAATTGTTTCTTTATATTCAAAACCAGGTTCTCTTAAATGGCAATGAATATCAATCATTCCAGGCATAATATATAGTTTTGAACAGTCAATTATTTTATCTGCTTTTTCTTCTATATCTTTCCCTATTTCTTTAATTTTGTCATCTTCAATTAGTATGTCTTTTTCTTCAAATGTATTTGTCTTGTAGTCAATTAGTGTTCCGCCTTTTAATAATGTTTTCATGGCTAAATCCTCCTATCATTTTTTCTTATATTATCATTTTGTTCGATTATTTTCAATATAATCTGCTAATTCTTTTATATTTTCTTCACAAACAAAATCTTTTCCTTTTTCAAACATTTCTACTATTTGCTTATCTACATTATCATTACTGTTTTCTATTGACTTTCCTATTGCTTGAAGTAACTTTTTATATAATTTATTTAGTTTTGAATAATCAATTCCACCTTGCATATAAAATAATGGTATTTCTAAATTATTTGCCTTTATCAAATCTTGTATATTTTCTTCTATTTTAGAATATGCTCCAACAGCTCCACAACAAATTACTTTATATTTTCTTAAAGCCTTATTTAACCCCATAATTTTTGATGCACATACCCAACCTAAATATATTATTTCATCACCTTTTTTCAATTTTGTTTTCGCTTCTTGTATATCTAAAACTGGTAAATTTAATCTTGTGCTCAAAATCTCTGCATATTTTTTGGTATGCCCTGTTTTACTTTGATAAACTATTGCATTTATCATTTTAATCCTCCTCCTAATCTTAATTTATTTAAATTCTATCATAACTATATACAAATTTAAAAGTCTTTATGAAATTTATTTTTTATTTAAAAATCTATTGCATTTTTACAAACTATATAGTATACTTTTATTCATAAGGTTGATTAAATTTTAAAAATGTTTGGGGTGTATAATTATGGTAGCAAACAAAGATGTTAATTCTAATACTAATGAAAAAAATGAAATTATTATATTTGAAAATCAAGAGGTAAAGTTAGAAGTAAACATGAAAGATGAAACAGTTTGGCTTACACAAAAACAAATGGCTGAATTATTTGGTAAAGACAGAAGAACTATAACAAGGCATATTCAAAATATTTACAAAGATGAAGAACTAAATGAAAATCCAGTATGCTCATATTTTGAGCATACTGCTGAAGATGGAAAAACTTATAAAGTTCAATACTACAATTTGGATATGATTATTTCTGTAGGTTATAGAGTAAATAGCAAACAAGGTATTGCATTTAGAAAGTGGGCAACAAAGATATTAAAAGACTACATGATAAAAGGTTACGCAGTAAATCAAAAAAGACTAGAATATCTAGAAAAAACAATAAAATTAATAGACATTGCAAACCGTATTGATGAAAGACTAGAAGGAAATGATGCAAAAGAAATTCTAAAAGTAATTGGTAGTTATTCGAAAGCTTTAGATTTATTAGATGATTACGACCATAGAACTTTGAAAAAAATCAAAGGAACTGTAGATAATAGAATTGTTCAATATCAAGATTGTTTAGATATTATTCACAAATTAAAATTTAATGAAAAAAGCGACATTTTTGGTGTAGAAAGAGATAATGGTCTGGAATCTATAATTAATAATATTTATCAAAGTTTTGGTGTACAGGATGTTTATAAAAGTATAGAAGAAAAATCAGCAAATTTCTTATATTTAGTAGTAAAAAATCATGTCTTTATTGACGGAAACAAAAGAATTGCAGCAACATTATTTATATACTTTTTAAATTTCTATGATATACTATATAAAAATAATAAACAAATAATTGATAATAATACTTTAACTGCTTTAACATTACTAATTGCGGAATCAAATCCAAAAGAAAAAGAAATTATAATTGATTTAGTAATGAATTTTTTAAGTGACTAAAAACTCTTGCTAATATAAAAACCCAACTATAGTTGTTGACATATTTTTTGTTATATCTTATAATAATTAAAACAAGAAAATAGTGTCGCTCTTAGGTGGTTGCGACTAATAAATTATCCCAATCGAAAATAGTCTCTCTTGTTGAAAAATAAGAGAGATGTTTTTGATTAAAAAATTTAATCATAGGAGGAATATAACTTGAAAATCATTTTCTTAGATATAGATGGTGTTCTAAATTCAGATGAATACTTTGATAAAATTAAAAATTTAAATATAAGCGGAATAGAAAATGACATAGATGTTAGTAAAATAGTTTTACTAAAAAAGTCACTGGATGAAACCGGTGCTAAAGTAGTATTAACTTCATCTTGGAGATATACAAGAAAGGCTAAAGAATTAAAGCAATTATTACTTAGCTATGGAATTATTGTTGATTGTACTCCATTTATAGATAATGAACGTGGAATAGAAATTAAAAAATGGTTACAAGAACACAATGACGTACAAGACTTTGTAATACTAGATGATGAAATATTTGATTCCTATGATGAAAAATTAATGGAAAAATTAATAAAAATTTCCGATACAAATGGAATAAATTATGGAGAAGGATTACAACCTAAGCATATACAAAAAATCATTCAAAAACTTGGCAAAAAAGAAAAAATTATAGATGATGAATTGGAACTTTAATTTTTATTTAAATAATAGATTTAAGGAGGAAAATTATGTTCAAATTACATTCAGAATACAAACCAACAGGAGACCAACCAAAAGCAATAGAATACTTATCCAAAGGAATAGAAGAAGAAAAAAAATTCCAAACATTACTTGGAGTAACAGGCTCTGGAAAAACCTTTACAATGGCAAATGTAATACAACAAGTACAAAAACCAACACTTGTATTAGCACACAACAAAACACTTGCAGGTCAATTATATAGCGAATTCAAAGAGTTTTTCCCTGAAAATAATGTTGAATATTTTGTATCATATTACGACTATTACCAACCAGAAAGCTATATTCCCTCTTCAGACACATATATTGAAAAAGACTCATCAGTAAATGATGAAATAGATAAATTAAGACATTCTGCTACACTATCTCTATTTGAAACTAAAGACGTAATTATCGTAGCATCTGTTTCATGTATCTATGGTTTAGGAGACCCTGTTGACTATCAAGAAATGATGCTTTCATTAAGACCTGGAATGAATAAATCAAGGGATGCTGTGTTAAAAAAATTAATCACAATGCAATATACAAGAAACGAAATTGACTTTAAAAGAGGAACTTTCAGAGCAAAAGGTGATATTGTAGAAATATATCCATCTGACCAATCAGAATCTGCAGTTAGAGTTGAATTCTGGGGTGACGAAATAGAAAAAATAACAGAAATAAACCCTTTAACAGGAAAACCTATTGGCTCAAGAAAACATATACTAATCTCCCCTGCTTCTCACTATGTTACAACAAAGGAGAAAATGGAAAGAGCATTAATTACAATTGAGCAAGAAATGGAAGAACGAGTAAAATACTTCAAATCACAAAACAAGTTAATCGAAGCTCAAAGAATTGAAGAGAGAACAAATTTTGATATGGAAATGATGAAAGAAACTGGATTTTGTTCAGGTATTGAAAACTATTCAAGACATATCAGTGGAAGACCTGAAGGAAGTCCCCCTTACACCCTATTTGACTATTTTCCAGATGATTTTCTTTTATTTATTGACGAGTCACATGCAACGATTCCTCAAGTTAGAGCAATGTATAATGGTGACCATGCAAGAAAAAAATCCTTAATAGATTATGGATTCCGCTTGCCTTCTGCATATGACAATAGACCTTTGAAGTTTGAAGAATTTGAACAAAAACTAAATCAAGTTGTATTTGTTAGTGCAACACCTGCAGATTACGAAAAAGAACATTCAGGCGATAATGTTGTTGAACAAATTATTAGACCAACTGGTCTTTTAGACCCTAAAATTGAAGTTAAACCTGTTGCAAATCAAATTGATGATTTATTGGAACAAATCAGATTAAGAGTTGAGAAAAAAGAACGTGTCTTAGTAACAACCTTAACTAAGAAAATGGCAGAAGATTTAACTGAATATTTAAAAAGTTTAGATGTAAAAGTAACATACATGCATTCTGAAACAAAGGCATTGGAAAGAATGGAAATTATAAGGAATCTACGTTTAGGAGAATTTGATGTTTTAGTTGGAATCAACCTTTTAAGAGAAGGTCTAGATATTCCTGAAGTTTCATTAGTTGCAATACTAGATGCAGACAAAGAAGGATTTTTACGTTCAGAAAGGTCTTTAATACAAACTATAGGACGTGCTGCAAGAAATACTGATGGTACTGTTATTATGTATGCAGATGAATTAACTGATAGCATGGAAAAAGCAATTTCTGAAACAAATCGAAGAAGAAAAATCCAACAAGAATACAATAAAGAACATAATATCACACCAAAAACTATTAACAAATCTGTTCGTGATACTATTAAAGTAACAAATGTTGAAGATATTGGTGTTGAATTCAAGCTAGAAAAAGCTGATGATATAAAAGAAACTATAAATAAACTTACTGAAGAGATGCTTGCATATGCAAGTCAAATGGAATTTGAAAAAGCTGCTGAACTTCGTGATAAAATAAAAGAATTAGAAAACTTATTGTAATAAAATCGCTATTTGTCTTGTTCTCTATATATTAGAAAAACATTTCAAATAGCGATATTAATATATACTTTTTATCTTGCTTATCACATAATATGACATAGCAATTTTCATTTACTGTAAAATCGTTAATTAACAGTGACAAAAACGTGATTTTAATTGGTCACAATTGACCACATATCTTCCTTCTTTCTCATAATGCTCAATTCCATTTTCTTCTAAGAAATCAAGCTCATTTTTCTCTAATACTAAAGAGATAAATTTTGTCCTTGCCCCTACTACTTTTGAGTAGAGATATCTAGAAAAAACCATCGTATATCATCCTCCTTTATAGTACAGTAAATGAATATTATAAAAAGTTTAGGATGATTATACTAGATGGTTTGTAAAAATTTGTAAAATTTATATTTCATGATAGAAAAATTATACAAAAATGGTTTTCTATTTTATAAAATTAATCTTTTAAATTATATAAATCTTGTTCTACTAAAAGTTTTGCTCTTTTTTTAGTTTTTTCATCAGAATTAAGTGCATTTTCTAAAAATTCAGGATGATTTACTAAAAAGTCTCTCATAGTTTCATCCGGATTTTCAAAGAACTTTTCTAGCATTTTTTCTTGATTTTCATTTATAATACCTAGTTCTAATGCTTCTTTAAATAAAGAATTATCAACTTGAACTAATGATAAAGATTTCACACCTTTTTCTTCTATTTTCTCTTTTCCGCCTTGCATACGGTCAACCACCACACAAGATGCAACAATCTTACCACCTAAATTTTCAATTGCTGGTATCCAAGCTCTTATATAACTTGAAGCTACTGTAATTAAATCTGCTATATGTAATACTTTTTTACCTTCTATATTTTCTACTTTATTAGTATTTTCAAAATTAAAATCACTTACAACTGTTGTCATATCTTTATATATTGAAATATGTGGTTTTTTAAATAAATATGCTAATATATTTGAGAAGAACCAATCTCTTCTTTCTCCACCTGATATATAATCAATTTCATCAATATTAAGATTTTCTTCTATATATTTTTTCATAATATCAATTACATTTTTATAAATTTCATTTTCTTGATATTGTTTAGATACTTTTTCAAATACTTTTTTAGGTAAAGTCATTTTATCTGCTAACGCTTCATCAATATAACTTAGTAGTTCTACTGCATCTTTTTCACTTCCATACACAAAATGTGTGTTTATAAAATATGGTCCGATTTTTCCAGATGTATACCAAAATGGTTTATTCTCTTCGCAAAATCTAATTGCATTTGTTTTAAATAAATAAGATGTAATATTATCCATCTATTTTCTCTCCTTTCAAATTTTAAAAAATATTTAAATATTTTAAACTAGATAAAACAAAATCTAGTATTAAAATTCCAATTAATACATATACTATCATTAATTTTGCATTAGTTTTTATTTTAACTTCTACTTTTTGAATAAAATTTTCAATTAAAGGATGTAATTTTTCTAATAAAATTAATCCTATTACGCCCCAAAATATAGTATACATTAAACTTACTCTACCTTGAATATTTAAAAAGTCATTTGAATAATCCCACCATCTTAGTCCAAAAATTTCTTCAAATATTAGTGAGACTAAATATTCAAATACAGTAAATAGTACTGTTGCTATTAAAAATTTTTGAAATGGCTTTCCATACATCTTTTTAGTAACCAATAATAAAATAACTGCACCAAATCCATATATTGGACAAATTGGTCCAAATAGAAAACCTCTTTTAATAAAGGTTCCATGAATTATGAATGCATATATTGTTTCTATTATCCATCCTAAAAATGAGTAGATAAAAAAATATGCTATATAGTCTATTACTTTTTCTTTAGTAGTTTTTTTAATCATAATCTCTCCCATTTTTGCTTTCCTTTTTATTTTCAAATTTTTATTCTAATTAAGTTATTAGTTATTAAATCAATTCTTTTTTATTTTACCACTTTTTTTCATATTTGTCACTTTTTTAATAATTTTTTAATAATTACTAGACATTTTATTTTTGTTTTGATATTATTATATAAGTAAATTAACATGTTATAGATATAACAATTAACAAATGATGGAGGTAATAATATGTTGCAATTTAAAAAAGTAATTATTTTAATGGGGATATTTTTATTTATTTTTATGTTTAATTTTTGTTACGCAGTTGATTTAGATTTAGTTGATAATACTGACACATCTTCTGATTTAACTGCTAATAGTCCAACTGACAATAGTAATACAAATACTGATTCTAACAGTTTAGATGCTAATAGCACCAATGAAACTAATAATACAAGTAATTCATCTAGTAATTCTAACACTTCTAATAGTTCAAATACTAGCAATTCAAATAGTAACAGTAATTCTGCTTACTCTTCTAACGACTCTACTTCAAGTGGTAGTACTTCAGCAAATGTTACTAGTACAACTTCAACTTCTACAAATGAATTAGAAATTGCAGATATACTTAATATCTTAATAATTGTTATTGGCGTATTACTAATATTACTTGCAATTGCTATTTTAATTAGATTAAAAAGATAAATTTGAAAACACAATTTTAATAAAATTTTAAAAAATCTGGTTTAAATTTTTTAACCAGATTTTTTTATAACATTTTTTTCATGTATATTTTTATTTCAATATTTCATACTAATATTAGTATTTCATTTAATATGCAATATAATTTTTTATAGGAGGATTTTATTATGAATAAGAAATTAGCAATTGTTTTAAGTATTCTTATTGCAGCTATATTCTCTTTTAGTGTATGTTTTGCAAATGATATGGCAAATGATGCAGTAGAAGGTGTTAGAAATGTAGTTGGTGGTGCCGAAAATGCAGTTGAAAATGCTGCTAAAGATGTTACTAATGCTGCCAAAGATGCTACTAATTCTGTAGAAAATAAAATGGAAAATGCAACAAATGCAATGAACCATAATGGAGAACATAATACTACAAGAAACACAACAAATAATAGAGTAACATCAAGTACTTCAACTTATAATGCTACTAGAACTAATGCAGAAGGTTCTACTCTAATGGGTATGAATGCAACTATGTGGACTTGGCTTATTATAGGTATTGCAACTATCGCTATTGTTGCTCTAGTTTGGTATTATTCAATGCAAATGCGTTCTTCTAATTATGATGACAAAGATTAATTAAATGATTGCTTTTGTTATTTAGAAAAAATTCTGTATTAAACAGAGTTTTTTCTTTTACTATTCTCCTATCTTATGATATAATATTCTAAAATTCACATTATAAGAGAGGTTAGTATTATGAACACAAAGTTAATTGCTAAGAATCCAACTGCATATCATAACTATACAATCGAAAATAGATTAGAAGCTGGAATTGTTTTATCTGGTACTGAAATAAAATCTATCAGAAGCGGAAAAGTCAACATGAAAGACTGTTATGCAATTATAAAAAATGGAGAAGTATTTGTTGTTGGTATGCACATAAGTCCATATGAACACGGAAATATATTCAATAAAGACCCTTTAAGAAATAGAAAACTTTTATTAAATAAAAAAGAAATTAATAAATTGATTGGATTAACAAAACAAAAAGGTTATAGCCTTGTCCCTATCTCTCTATATTTTAAGGGTAGTTTTGTTAAGTTAGAACTTGGTATTGGTAAAGGAAAAAAATTGTATGATAAAAGACAAGATTTGGCAAAAAAAGATGCTGAACGAAGAATGAAACAAGCTATGAAAGAAAAAAACAGAGACTGAGAGAGTGTCGCAATGGGGACGTTTCTCATGCGACATTGAGTATAAAAAATTAATTTCATATAATAATTAATAGAAAATGTCGCATGAGAAACGTCCCCATTGCGACATCTGTTTTTTAAATTTTATTACTTGAACCAAAAACATCTTTCATTTTATGTTCTACTGTTTCTTTAATTAAATCTCTTGCTGGTTTTAAATATTTTCTTGGGTCAAATACATTTGGCTCTTCACTAAATTCTTTTCTTATTGCAGCAGTCATAGCTAAACGTAAGTCTGTATCTACATTGATTTTTGATACTCCAGAAACACTTGCTTCATGTAAAATTTCATCTGGTACACCTTTTGCACCTGGTATATCTCCTCCATATTTGTTACACATTTCTACTAATTCTGGAATAACTGTTGAAGCTCCATGTAATACTATTGGTGTATTTGGTATTCTTTCTTTTATTTGTTTTAAAATATCAAATCTTAATTTTGCTTCTCCTTTAAATTTATATGCTCCATGACTTGTACCAATAGCTATTGCTAAAGAATCACATCCTGTTCTTCTAACAAATTCTTCTGCTTGAGCTGGATCTGTATACATAGCATCTTTTGCATCCACATTAACATCATCTTCAATTCCAGCTAATTTTCCAAGTTCTGCTTCTACCACAACTCCTTTTGAGTGTGCATAATCTACAACTTGTTTTGTTAAAGCTACATTTTCTTCAAAATCATATTTTGAGCCATCAATCATAACAGATGTAAATCCTGCATCTATACACATTTTAGCTGTTTCAAAATCAGGTCCATGGTCTAAATGTATTGCAACTGGAACTTCTGGATGTTCTTCTAATGCTGCTTCTACCATTTTCATTAAATATCCTATTCTTGCATATTTTATTGCACTTGAAGATGCTTGTAATATAACTGGTGACTTACTTTCAGCTGCTGCATCTACTATTGCTTGTATTATTTCCATATTATTTACATTAAATGCACCTATTGCAAATCCTTCTTTCATTGATTTTTCAAACATTTCCTTTGTTGTAACTAACATATTATCATTCCTTTCTTTTTTGATTTTTCTTGTCTATTTCAACTGTAATTTTATTTCTATTTTTCTCATATGTCAAGAAAAATGAGAAGAAAATTTAGTCCTTCTCATTTTTTATACCTTTATTGATTATTTTTTCATAAATATAACTTGAACACATTGATTCATCAGCTTGTTTTGTATCACAATTTTTTGTTGGTTCTACTTGAATTGCTTGCAATTTGCATAAATTTTGGTTTTTCTCATTGTATTTACATGTTTCAACTGTACAATGTATTTTTTGATTTCCTTCCATAAGTTACCTCCACATACAAATAAATTTTCTAATAATGTTAGTATGTGAATTTTTTATTAGATTATTCAAAATTTGATAAAATCAAATAAATACTTTTAACATTCTTTTTCTGAATTAATACATTTTCTATCTGGCTCTTTAAAGCTTAAATACCAGCTTATACCATTTCTATTCTCTTCTATTTGATTATTTCTTTCTTGTAGCTGTTCAAAAGTTTTTGGAATTGATTGAATAACAGGTTGGTTAGGCATCCAATTTGCAGCAGTTGAAGAATTCATGCAATCAGCCATTTGTAATGCTTGAACAATTCTTATTATTTCTGGTATAAAACGTCCTACATTCATAGGGTAAACGAGTATTGTTCTTATTATTCCTTTATCGTCAATAATAAATACATTCCTAACTGTTTCTGTGTTGCTAATATCATTTGATATCATACCATATTTTCTTGCTATTTCTCCATTTCTATCAGCAATTATTGGAAATGATACTTTTATTCCAGTTCTAAGATAAATGTCATACACCCAAGCTAAATGTGACGGATTACTATCTACACTTAATCCTAATAACTCTGTGTTTAGCTGCTTAAAATATGTATGTGCTCTTGTAAATGCTATCATTTCTGTTGTGCATACCGGAGTAAAATCTCCTGGATGGGAAAATAATACAAGCCACTTACCTTTGTAATCATCTAAACTAATTTCTCCAAATGTTGTTATTGCATGAAAATCTAGTGCTTTTTGACCTATTTTTACATTTCCATTCATCATTAATTCATAATCCATATATAAAAACTCCTTTCATTTTGTATATTTTATGAAAAGAGTTTATTTTTTGATAGTTCTTTTTGGGTAATTAATAATTTTATCTTTCAGATTCCTCGTTATCTTCAAAAGCCTTCTGCATCATTTTTAAAGATTCGTTTGCCCTTTGCTTTTGTTTCAAGAACTTCTTTTCCATTCTCGTATAATCTCCATGATGTTCTACTTGTATGCCACGTGACACAACATTAGAAGCCATCATTTTCGCCTTATATCCAGGATACTCTGGATCATCATATTCATCTTTTGTAATACCAAGATAATTTATTTCACCAGTAGGTTCAACCATCTTTCTAACATAATAATAACTTCTTTCTGAAGTTTCTGCTTCTGGATATTTCTTACCTTGTTTTTCACACTGTCTTCTATTTTTTGCTATTCTCTTTGCTATTCTCTTTTCTGCTCTTTCTATATCCTGCTCACTATAATACATAGCTAAAACTTCACTTTCACTTCTTTTTCTTGTACCATCTTTTCCCTCTAAATGAACTTCTGCACTTTTTCTAATCCTATCTCTAAAATTTTTCGAACTTTCTTTTCCCATTTTTAGGACTTCCTTTCTTTTATTTAATATTTTAGGTCTGTCTCTTTCGTTTCAAAATGAAACGTTTTGGCACATCCCTATTTTAACTTTTCTTTAATTTTCACTAGTGTATTCAAAGCATCAATTGGTGTTAATTCATTCAAATTAATTTTATCAACCTCATGGGCAATCTCTGCTAGTTTGTAGTTATATAAATCAAACTGTCCTTCAAGCTGCTTTTTATCTTGCTTTTCTTGTTTCTTTCCTGTTAAAATATTTTTTCTCTCTAATGAACGTAATATCTCATTAGCCTTTTGTGTAACAGCTTTTGGAACACCTGCTAATCTTGCAACATGTATTCCATAACTTTCATCTGTTCCTCCTCTTATAATCTTTCTTAAAAAGATTATATCTTCACCTTTTTCTTTTACTGCAATAGAATAGTTTTTAACACCCTCTAGCTTTTCCTCTAGCTCAGTTAATTCATGATAGTGTGTTGCAAATAATGTTTTAGCTCCACATTTTTCTTTGTCAGCTATATATTCTGCAACGGCCCAGGCAATTGAAAGTCCATCATATGTAGAAGTTCCTCTTCCTATTTCATCTAATATTACTAAACTATTTTTAGTTGCTTCTTTAAGTATTGTTGCAACTTCCATCATCTCAACCATAAATGTACTTTGTCCCATACTCAAATCATCTGATGCCCCAACTCTTGTAAAGATTTTATCAACTACTCCAATTTTTGCTGATGTTGCTGGTACAAAACTTCCTACTTGTGCCATTAATGTAATTAATGCTACTTGTCTCATATATGTTGATTTTCCTGCCATATTAGGTCCAGTTATTACTGCTAATCTATTGTCTCCTTCATCAAGATATGTATCATTTTCAACAAATCCACCTGCTCCTAATATTTTTTCGATTACTGGATGTCTTCCTTCTTTTATATCTATTGTGCCATATGAATTAACTTCAGGCATACAATAATTCATATCTTCTGCAACTTGTGCAAAAGATGCTAGAACATCTAAGGTTGCAACAACTTCACTTGTCTTTTGTAATCTTCTAATATTTTTTGCTATCTCTTCTCTAATCTTCGTAAATGCTTCATACTCTAAGCTTGTAACTTTTTCTTCTGCTCCTAAAATTTGATTTTCCAAATTCTTTAATTCTTCTGTAATATATCTTTCAGCATTTGTTAATGTTTGTTTACGAATATATCTTTCTGGCACTTGACTTAAGTTTGATTTTGTTACTTCAATAAAATATCCAAATACTTTATTAAATCCAACTTTTAGATTTTTTATTCCTGTTTTTTCTCTTTCATCCGCTTCTAGTTGAATTAACCAATTCTTTCCTTTAGTCTGTGCAGTTTTTAGTTTATCAATTTCTTCATCATATCCAAGTTTTATAATTCCACCATCTGTAATACTCATAGGTGGCTCTTCAACAATAGCCTTATCTATTAATTGATACATATCTTGTAACTCATCTAAATTTTCATATAAATCTTTTAACATTTCAGATTTACATTTACTTAGTACTTGTTTTACTTCTGGTAATTTGTATAGCGAATTTTTCAATGTAATCATATCTCTTGCATTAGCATTTCCATAAGCCATTTTTCCAGATAATCTTTCAATATCATAAACCTTTTTTAAATTATCTATTATATCTCCTCTTAATATAATATCATCTTTTAATTCTTTTACTGCATTTAACCTTCTATTTATCTCTGCAACATCAATTAGTGGGTCATTTAGCCATCTTCTAAGCATTCTTCCGCCCATTGAAGTCGCAGTTTTATCTAAAACCCATAAAAGTGTACCTTTCTTAGATTTATCTCTCATTTTTTCAGTAATTTCAAGATTTCTTCTTGCATTTATATCTAATGCCATATATCTTGATAATTTATATATCTTGATTTTATTTATATGGTCTAAACTAGTTTTTTGAGTTTGCTCTATATACTCTATTAAAGCATTTATAGAAGGAACTGCTAGGGTATATTGTTCTAAATCTTCTACTCTGTTATTTTTGTTATCTAGGATATTAAATCTAAGTGATAGTGTATCAATAGTATATTTGAAAAATTCATCATTAAAATGCGTAATATATATGTTCTCAAATCTTTCTTTTATTTTATTTATCTCATCAGTACAATCTCCCATCATTGAATTAATTACTAACTCTGATGGAGTATATCTTGCAATCTCATCTAATAACATTGGGAAATTATAGTTATCTTTAATTTCAGCTGAATAAAATTCTCCTGTTGATATATCACATACACTAATTCCATAATAAATACCAGATTTAAAAATAGACATTATATAATTATTTTTTCTTTCTTCTAGCATATTACTTTCTACAATAGTTCCTGGAGTTACAACTCTAATAACTCCCCTTTTTACAATACCTTTTGTCTTTTTAGGGTCTTCTAACTGTTCACAGATTGCAACTTTATATCCTTTAGCAACTAGTTTTGCAATATACATTTCTGCTGCATGATGCGGAACTCCTGCCATTGGAGCTCTTTCTTCTTGTCCACAATCTTTTCCTGTTAAAGTTATTTCTAACTCTCTTGCAGCAAGTATCGCATCATCAAAAAACATTTCATAAAAATCTCCTAAACGGTAGAATAATATGCAATCTTTATATTGTTCTTTTGTTTCAAGATATTTTTGCATCATAGGTGAAAATTCATTTTTTTCTGCCATTAATTTCTTCATTCCTTTCTTTGGTCAGTTCAGGTTCGGACTGACCATTTTGGGTCATAAAAGGGACGCCACTTTTCTTCATAAGTGACCTCTCTAGTATCTTTATTTTTCAATGTTTCTAAGTTTTTCTTTAAACTCTGCTATGCTCTCCCCATTATATTCTGGTAAATTATCATACTGTTTCAAAATTTCATCTTGCACTTCTTTTTTATCTACCATAAACTTTACATTTCCTAAATTTGAAACATCTTCCAAACTTAATTTCTTTGTACCTTTGCATTCTTCTAAATATTTTAATCTAGAATATATAATATTTACATTTTGACTTAATAACTCACTTTGTTTTTTTAGTACATATTCAAATAAATTAACAATACTATTATCAACTTCAACTGCATAATCTGATAGCACTGTTGAATATATTTCTAAATCAAGCATGCTTATATTAAATATTTTTGGATTAGCTTTAATTAACTTATTTGTCTCCTCTTGTGTCATAAAATAATATGAATCTAGCTTTTCACATATTGCTTTGATTTTTTTATCTACATTAAGATTAATCATATTTCTGTTTTTCATAATCATATTAAGTACATCATCTTTATAAATTACTTCTTGTGTTTCTTCTAGTCCTTTATTTCTTGATTGAAAAAATTTAAATATTTCTGTTAATTGTTCAATAAATTTTTGTTTTGATATGTCATGTCCTTTTGTTGCTACTTTTAAATATATATCAGCTATGTCTTTTACGTCTATTCCTAATTTTACAATTGTTTTTACATTTTCTTCTTTAACTTCATTTGTATTCATTTCATTTGTTCCTTTCATAAATTATTTTTCAATTACTTCACCTTTTAAATACCACATATGTTCTGAAACAATTTTTAGGTTAATCATTTGCCCAATAAGGTTTTTATCACCTTCAAAAATCACAACTTTGTTACTATCAGTTCTTCCAGTTAATAATTCTTGATTGTTTTTACTTTCTCCTTCAACTAAAACTTTTTGTATTGTTCCAACATATTTTTGATTATTTTCCTCAATTTGACTTTCAACTAATTCCTTCAATTTATCAAATCTTTTATGCTTTATCTCTTCTGGTACTTGATTTTCCATTCTATCTCCTGGTGTTCCGACTCTTCTTGAATATATGAACATATATACTTGTTCAAATTTGACTTTTCTTACAACATCAAGTGTATCTTCAAATTCTTCATCTGTCTCGCCTGGAAAACCGACTATAATATCAGTTGATAAAGTTAAATTTGGTATTTTAGCTTTCATTTTATCAACTAAATTTAGATATTGTTCCTTGGTATATTTTCTATTCATTTCTTTCAATACTTTTGTATTTCCAGATTGTAATGGTAAATGTACTAATTTACAAACTTTATCACATTTGCTAATTGCATCAATTACATCATCAGTAAAATCCTTTGGATGTGGTGAAACAAATCTAATTCTTTCAATTCCTTCTATTTTGTTAATTGCTTCTAATAAAGTTGCAAATGAATGTACTCCTTCATATTCTTCAAATGGTATTTGTTTTTCTCTTTCTACTCTTAAATATGAATTTACATTTTGTCCTAAAAGGGTGATTTCTTTATATCCTTGTTTTGCTAAATCTTTTACTTCTTCAATAATTGCTCTTGGCTCTCTGCTTCTTTCTCTTCCACGAACATATGGAACTATACAATAACTACAAAAATTATTACATCCATTCATTATTGTTACAGATGCTTTAATATTACTATCTCTTTTTATTGGTAAACCTTCATATACTTTTCCATCAATATCCAATATATCTTCTAATTTTGTCTTTTGTGTTAATACTTTGTATAAATCTTGTGGAAATTTATGTAGAGTATGCGTTCCAAATATTATATCTACAAATGGATAACTTTGTTTTATTTTATCTGTTATGTGTTTTTCCTGCATCATGCATCCACCAATAGCAATAATTATACCTTTTTCTTCTTTTAGTCTTTTTAGTTCTCCTAACTTACCAAACAATTTATCTTCAGCATTTTCTCTAACACAACATGTGTTAAATAATGCTATATCTGCTTCTTGTCCGTTTTCTGTTTTTTTATAACCCATTTCTTCTAGCATTCCACATAGTTTCTCTGAATCATTTTCATTTAATTGGCATCCCATTGTTAGGATTGTGTATTTTAGTTTTTTATTATTTTCTTTGCCATTTTGTTTTATATTTTCATTTACTTCTTTTACTTTTTGCATGTATTGTTTTTGTTCTTCTATTTCATTCATAAATATGTTCCTCTCTATATTTTCTGCTTTTCTATTTTATTACATTTTAGGACATTTTGCAAGAATTTTCGAAAAAAGTTAGTAATAGCTCCAGCACATAAAATTATGCGCTGGAGCCGAATTATGACAGTTTCTTTTTGAAATAGTTTGAAATTTTTTTTGAAAACGGCATGATTGTTTTAAATAAAAATATCAATGATATTATTGCAAGTATTATCATAGCAATAAAATTAAATTGCACTTTGTTTAAAAGAACTGCATCAAGAATAATAAGCAATGGAAAAATTATATAGCCGTAAATATGCATTACAATGTATTCGTTACTTAGTAGCACCACAAAAAAGTTATTTGATAATATAATATCCTTATTCTTATTTACCACCCTCAAAAATGTTGCAATTAAATCAAGAAATAAGATTGACATGACAGCTGATACTATCATTATCACTGCTGTAATAGTATAAATCAAATCCAATCCTTCTGATTTGCTTGCAATTTTAGATAAAATTTGTATTGCTATAAAAGAAATCACTGCAATTACCGCAAAAAAAGCCGCTGCATTTTCCGTTATTGTTTCCGTTCTTTCACTTATCCGTATTAACCATTTCTTTATTTTAGTTGCCATATTCTCCTCCTTTTAAACTAAAACAAATTTGTTTACAAGTTACATCTATATAAACTACAAATCGTAGATTTTTATGTTAATATTATATCTTATTATATCTAATATTTCAATACTTTTATTTCCTTTTTAATAAACTTGCAGTATTTTAAAAAATATTATATAAATATATATAATAAAAATCTATACATAAGAAAGGACTGAACTAATATGGGAATATTTGATTCACTACAAAAAACAAAAGCACGAAAAAGATTATATGATTTCGATTTAGAAGAACTTTATAGAAAAGGACGATTTGCAAACGACACAGATGTAGATTATGATTTTTTTGAAAATCTAAATGCTAATAAACTTTTAGAACTAACTAAAAAGTCTAAAAGCACTAGCTTGATTGAATTATGGGGAAAATTAGACATGAAATCATATATAGATTATGACTTAGGCAATACAGTTAATCTATATTATATAAATTGTAATCATCCTACACCTGTAAAAAAACTAGAAAATTATGATTATATGCCTGATGATGCTAGAAAAATGAATTTATTAGATATTAAATATATTAAAAAATTTATTGTCGAGGGATTAGAATTTCAAACTATATACTTAGCAACTTTTGAAATTATGGATCCTGAAGAATATTATCGCCCATATGTTTTATTTTTCACAAAAAATAAAAATAACGAATGGATTCAAATTGGATATGGATATGATTCTAATGATAATGGAAATGTAGAAATATTTATGGATGTTTTTAATTATCCTGTATTCTTGAATTCAAAAGGATATTTAATGGCTCCACTTTCTAGCAAAAGAAAAAAATTGGACGTTTATGATTATATAACAGAAAAAGATATAAAAAAATTATTTAAAAACTAAATATTAAAATAAAAATGTCGTATGAGAAACGTCCCCAATACGACATTTTATTATGCTAAACCATATTTTTTCTTGAATTTATCTGCTCTACCACCAACTGTTTCTTGTCTTAAGTTTCCTGTCCAGAATGGATGGCATTTAGAACATACGTCTACTTTTAAATCTTTCTTTGTTGAACCAACTTCTAAAACATTACCACATGCACATGTGATTGTTGTTTGGTTATAATTTGGATGTATTCCTTCTTTCATTCTAGTTCACCTCTTTCTCGTATTTAATAACATGACTGCTTTTTATAATAACATATTTTATCTATTTTTTCAAGTATTATTTTAAGATATTTTTCATTTTGCAAAATTTTTATTTTTCATTTTATATATTATATCTGTATTATCTATATTTTTATATCAATTTTAAACTATTCTTGTGATGATTGTTCTTCTTGAACTTCCTGCATATATGTTGCAGAATAAATCATTTCTTTGTTTAGTGATAATTTATGTACTAATTTATTCATAATATTAAATACACAAGCAATTATTAAAATTAACATTCCGATTTTTTTCCAATATTTTGCAAGCATAATTCTCTTCCTCTCTTTATATAGTACATATTAATTATACTTTTATTTAGTTAAAATGTCAATATTTTTTGGACTTTCTTCATAAACTTAAATGACAAATTATGAATTTTAATATTTTTTTAAAAGTTTGGTGATAAAATTTTGAGAAAAGCAAAAATATTTTTAATAAATGGTTTCATTTTAACACTCACAACATTATTTATGCGTGGAATTGGTTTAGTTTTTAATATATACATATCTAATAAAGTAGGAACAGAAGCAATCGGAACTTTTAGCCTAATTATGTCTGTATACAATTTTGCAATTACAATCGCTACTTCTGGAATTGGAATTGCCTGTACATATATAGTTTCAGAAAGATTTGCAAAAAGAGACTATATAACAGGTATAAAGGCAACAAAAACATGTATATGGTTTTCTGTAATATTAAGTCTAATTTCTGGATTGATAATTTTTCTTGCTGCACCAATGGTTTCAGCGTCTTGGTTAAAAGCAACTGTTTCAAGTGTCCCAATTTATGTAATTGCTCTTGGACTTCCTTTTATTGCTGTTTCTTCTGTTATAAATGGATATTTTTCTTCTGTTGGCAAATCATATAAAGGTGCAATATCACAAACAGTAGAAATGACTATGAAAATAGTTGCAACATTAATTTTATTGCATTTTAACATTTCTAAAGGAATTGAATATATTTGTATTTCATTAATTTTAGGAGATGTAATTTCAGAATTCTTCTCTTTTTCATTAAATATGGTTTTCTATTTAGTTGATATAAGAAAATATCTAAATAAAAGGTCTACTTCTCTTCAAATGAAAAAGCAAATATTTTCAATATCTTTTCCTATTGCAATAACATCATATATACGTTCAGGTCTTTCTTCCTTAAAACAATTTTTAATTCCGATTAGACTAGAAATGTCTGGACTTACATATTCTATGGCTGTTTCTCAATATGGTTTAATTAATGGAATGGTATTACCTGTTTTGTTGTATGCAAATGTATTTTTTGCGTCTTTTAGTAGTTTACTTGTTCCTGAATTTTCAAGGTTACTTGCAAGTAAATATTATAAAAGAATGAGAGATGTATGTAATAAAATTTTTAAAGCTGCTTCTTTATTTTGTATATGTGTAACTGGAGTTTTTTTCTTTTTTTCTAATGAATTAAGTCTTGCTATATATCAAAATTTAGAGGCAGCACCTATGATTAAGTTACTTGCCCCTTTAGTGTTTTTTATGTATGTTGATAATATTATTGATAATATTTTGAAAGGTATAAATGAACAAACCAGTGTAATGTTTTGCAATATTTTAGACCTAGCAATTACAATTGCTATTATATATTTTGTAGTTCCACATCTAGGAATTACTGGATATATTTTAAGTATTTTTGTTAGTGAGCTTCTGAATTTTACTGTTAGTATTTTGCAATTGAAATCTAAGATAAAATACTATATTAATCCTTTTAAGTTTATCATTTTTCCTATTATTGCTTGTATTTTTGCATATTTTATTACATGTAATATACCTTTTGCTTTTTCTTCTGTTTTAATTGAAACTGTTTGCAAAATTGGTATTTTTGTTTTAGTTTATGTTGTTATTATTCAATTGAAAATAAGGTTTTTGAATAATTTGAAGGATAGATTTTAATTATTGTTTGTTCTTTTTCCTTAACTTGTTGACATTTGGCATAGCCCGTGTTTTACCTTTGAATTTTAAAAAATATGTAGGAGATTTTTACCTCCTACATATTTTCAGATATCTAATTAGAAATCTGTGTTTTTAATACAAATAATTTAAAAGTTACTTCTATCCAATTTATGTTTACTATTTTTTCATATAACTTTTTACATTATTGATTTTATAAAATTAACACATTCTACGTCAAAAGTATTATTTCTTCTTTTTATATCTTCTTCTGTTAATTCGCATATATATTTATTTAATTTTGGATCAATTTGAATTCTTGATAATCCATCATATTTAGAAGGCTTATCACTCATTTTTGATGTAAATATAAATTTATCTTCTTTTATTTCTTTGCTGTATTCTTTACCATCTTTTATAATTACAAGTCCTGTATAATAATATGCCTCACTTGTTCCACCAACCTTCTCTAAGGATTGTACGTAATATTCTAATGTTTCTTCCATTGTTAATTCTTTACCATTAATTCTATGGACATATAACCCAGGTTGTTTTTCAAATTCCTTAATATACAATGCTGTATCCCCTGCAATTGTCGGTATTTTTGTAGCGCCATAATATGCTTTTGCCTTTTTTATAGCATTTTCTACTACTGTTTTACCATCTTCCACAACATTAACTTTAATGCCTAAATCATTAGGTGAAATTATTTCAATATCCATTCCTTTAACTCTTGCTCTCATAGATTCAATTTTATATTTATTTCCTGTTGCATATAATAACTTTTTCATAATTAATTACCTCCTATTAATATCTATATACAATAATGTTTGTATCTCTTTTAAAATATAATCTTCTATCTCTTGAACTGTAACTTTTATCGTTTTAAAAATATCTTTAACTTTTCTCCCTTAAATTACAGATATTATACTATATTTAATTACTCCAAGCAATAAATTTTCTACTGTATCATAAAATCAATATATAATTTTATTTATTATTTTTAAATATTTTACTATCATCTGGTTATACTAACTTTGGTGATTAATGATATGAAAAATAAAAAATTGATTATTCTATGCATTTTAATTGTTTTAGCTCTAATTGGAGCTGGTATTTATTTTTATTACAACTCAAACAACACTAATTCAAATAATTATGATGCTCAAAGAACTGCAACAAATGATGATAATTCTAACAATGAAAACAACAATAATTCTAGTGATGAAAATAATACTGATAATAGTAATTCAGAAAATACACCTGACCAAAATACAACGCAAGAAAATAACACTACAAATAATACTACTGAAATAAAAAAAGGTATTACAACTGAACAAACAATCAGTTCTTTTTCGACTAAAATATATACAAAAGATTCTTCACGACAAAATAATATTCAAATTACTTGTAATACTTTAAACGGTACAATTATAAATGCAAGTGAAACATTTTCTTTTTGTCAAACAGTAGGTAAAGCAACAACAAGTAAAGGTTATGAAAAAGCTGATATTTATGACCATAATGGTAAGAAAAAAGAAGGTTTAGGTGGAGGAAACTGCCAAGTTAGTAGTACTTTATATAATGCAGTCCTTGCTATTCCAAGCCTCGTAGTTACTGAAAGACATGAACATAGTAATAACGTGCCTTATGTTGCAAAAGGTAAAGACGCTGCTGTTGCTTATGGTAGTTATGATTTTAAATTTAGAAATGATTTAAGTAATAGTGTTAAAATTTTAGCTAGCACAGATGGTAACTATGTTTATACTTCTTTGGTTGAATTACAAACCTAAATTTTATAAATGTAAAATAAAACCGCTATACATGAATAAAAATTTAAAACTTTCATATATTGTACTATCACATATTCGAGTATATCACTCAGGTGGAGGTCTTTATGCGAAGTTTTAAATTTTTTATTTGTTTATTATTAATATTTTCTTTAATATTCTTTACCTTTTCAAGTTGTCTTGCAAGTGAATCAACATACATTTGGTCAGACTCATTTGATACTGATACTTCGGAAGTTTCTGCAACTGCTGTCCAAAATACTGATACCAACACTTCTGAAAATGCAAATTCATTAAATTTAGAATCTCAATCTGCAATTCTAATTGAACAAACAACAGGAAAAATTCTTTATGCACACAATGAACATGAACAACTGCGTCCTGCTTCTGTTACAAAAGTAATGAGTATCTTGTTAATTATGGAAGCTCTTGATAGTGGTCAAATATCTTTAACAGATTCTGTTCCATGCAGTGAAAATGCTGCATCTATGGGTGGTTCACAAATATGGTTAGACCCTAGAGAAACATTAACAGTTGATGAAATGCTAAAAGCTATTTGTGTGCGGCTCAGCTAATGATTGTGTTGTAGCTATGAGCGAGTTTATTGCGGGTTCTGAAGATGCTTTTGTTCAAATGATGAATGACAAAGCCAAAGAATTAGGTATGAATGACACCACTTTCAAAAATTGTCACGGCTTAGATGAAGATGGTCATGTTACTTCCAGCTATGATATTTCCTTAATGTCAAAAGAATTGCTAAATAATCATCCTCAAATTACTAACTATACTACTATTTGGATGGATTCTTTAAGGGATGGAAAATCTCAATTAACTAATACTAATAAATTAATTCGAACATATAAAGGAGCAACTGGTTTAAAAACTGGTTCTACTGGTTTGGCCTTATATAATTTATCAGCCAGTGCTACTCGTGATGACCTATCTTTAATCGCTGTTATTATGAAAGCTCCTTCTACCAAAGTTCGTTTTGCAGAAGCAGAGAAATTATTGGATTATGGATTTAATAGTTTTATATACAAAGAATTTGCTAAAAAAGATGATATTGCAAATACTGCAATTGTAAACAAAGGTGTAGATTCTACTGTTGATATTGTATTTAGTGATAATGCAGGAATCTTAATTAAAAAAGGTGAAGATAAAAATATAGAACAAAGTATCTCCATCGATGAAAATATCTCTACTCCTATTGAAAAGGGTCAAAAACTGGGTACTGCCACATATTCTATGAATGGTACGGTATTATCCACAGTTGATTTAGTCGCAAGTAACTCTGTTGATAAAATTAATTTGTTTACTATGACTAGGTCAGTTATTTATAAATGGATTGACTTATTAAGATGATTTTTTCTCCGTCCCCAAATCATCATCAGTAAATTCGAAAGTCCAGCTATTTATAATTATAGCTAGACTTTTTTGTTATAATTTTTCTATTCATCCTCAATAGTTTCATCATATTCAAATTCATAGTCAATATCTTCATGAGGTTTAGCTTCTCTTCTAACTTTTTCTACCTTTTCAACCTCTTTTTCAATTTTATTTTCAATTTCTTTTTTATCATCTTGTTGTTTTTTCATGTTCTTGTCATGTTTTTTTTGCATTTCTTTAAGAATTTTTTGTGTTTCTTCATTTCGATTTTGCATACAACGATTCATCATGTTATTAGCTTTTTCCATCAAATCTGGAATATAATCTAATAATTTATCAATTGAAGAAGAATGATTTACTGGCATTAATTTAACACTATCAGATTGAATTACTAAAAATGCAATTGGATTAATGCTTACTCCTGCACCGCTTCCTCCGCCAAAAGGAAGTCTATACTGTATAGCTTCTTCCTTATCCTTTTTAGTGTATTCATCTACTGTTTCTCCTTTAAATTCACTTCCTCCTGCTGCAAAACCAAATGAAACTTTTGATATTGGAATAATTACAATATTATTTGAAGTTTCAATTGGCTCTCCTATAATTGTATTTACATCAATCATGTCTTGGATACTATTCATAGCTGTAGTCATAAGACCTTCTATTGGATGTTCGCTCATAATTCTTCACTCCTTTTTTCTTTTTTCTCGATAATAAATATATGACATTTATAATATGGTTCATTTTTATATCAAATATACCTGAAATTGTAATATTTAGATAATTTTGATCTTTATAAATCGGCTGAACTATATATGTTTGTTTCTCTTTCGTTTTCATTTTATTTCTCAATAAAAATGAAATCAATGTGCTAACAATTGGTATTAAAAGAGATGTAATTGCTGAATTTTCTGTTCCTATGTCAATTTTTAATTTTAGCTTTCTAATTGCAAAGTCTATCTTTTTTATTATACTAATAGTTTCTCTATCTATTTTTTTTCGTTCTTCCCACATTTTTACGTCTATATCTACAAATTTATCTTTTAACTTTAGTTTTTTAACTGTATGTTTATTTAGTTTGATTTTTATAATAGGTATTTTATTTAATATAATCCACGATAATTGTAAATAATAATTGGGATTAATATGTTTCTTATTTGCTGAGCAATATTCAAATTTTTTTACATCTATTCTTATTTTTGAAAAAACTATTATTAATAACAAAATACACAATATTAGCAAAACAAAAAGAAAAACCAATTACATCACCTTCTTTTAGGTTTATAATTAGTTTTTCCATTTTTTTGAAAATTAAACAATATTTTATAATTTTATCCTACTTTTTTAGATTTTTCTACTTCTATATCTCCAAACAATTCTTCTTGCTTTGTTTCTACTTTACTTCTCCTTGATAATTCCAATAATCCTGAGAATGCTGTTACTACTTCTTGTTTATTATGTGTTTTAATAGAAAATAGCTTATTAAATATAAATTTCTTTTGCTTTACTAAAACTTTAAACATTTCTTTTACTTTGCTTGCTACTGTATAATTATCTTGTATTGCTATCTTTTCAATATTTTTTGCATTTTGATTTAGTTTAACTTTGTTTCTTTCAACTAAATCTTCATAAATTTGTGGTATTAAAGTATTTTCATAATTCTTTTCCAATTTTTGTTTTGGCAATTCTATCTCTTCTTGTTGTTTATAGTATCTATTAGAATATTTATTATAATTCTCTTTTAAAACTTTGCTTATCTCTTTAAACTTTTTATATTCTATAATACGTCTAATCAATTCTTCCTCTGTTAATTCTTCTTTCTCTTCTTCTTGTTTAGGTAGAAGTTTTTTAGACTTTAAATATAGCAAAGTAGATGCCATAACTAAAAACTCACTAGCAATCTCTAAATTTAGTCTTTCTTGTTCTTTTAAATATTCTATGTATTGGTCTGTTATTTCACTTAAATTTATATCATAAATATCCATTTTGTTTTTGTCTATTAAGTGACACAATAAATCTATTGGTCCTTCAAAGTTATCTATTTTTATTGCGTATTTTTTTGTTTCTAATGTTAATAGTGACATTTTAATTACTCCTTTTCAAAAGCTCTATTTATACTATCCCTTTTATATCCCTTTTTTAATAAATATTGCTTTATTTCATCTTGCTCCATTGAATCTGATTTTTTATATATTATATTTGATGCTGATTTTATTTCATATTCTTCTAATTCTTCTTTATTTTCATAGAAATAATCTTCTATATCGTCTTTATTTAATCCTTTTGCCATTAGCTTATATTTCATTTCTTTTATAGATAGATTTTTTAGTATTTTGAAATTATTTATTGTTTTTTCTATAAATTCTTTATCATTTATATAATTTGCTTCTTTTAGATATTCAATAATATCTTCTAGCATATTTTCGTCTATTGTTTTAGCAAATTTGTTTCTTATTTCTTGCTCACTTCTTTTTTTGTATATTATATATTTTAATACTTTTGTTTTTTCTTTATCAAATTCTTCGATTGTATACATTAGTATTCCTTTCCTACGTTTATATGTTGATTTTTCTATGACTTATTTTACTATAATCAAGACTAAATATCAAGATATGGATTTCAATATTATAAAACTCTTTTTATTTTCAAATAATCTTTTAATGCTGCTTGCAAAACTTTTGAAAAATTAACGTTTTGAGCTTCTGCTAATTGATTCAACCAATGTGGAATTGTTAAAGTTTTTTTGACTGCTTGCTCATCCATTTCATTTCTAACTAAAGGCATCCAAACACTTACTGTTACTGTTTTTTCATTTTCTTTACATTTAATATTTTCCAAAGATGTACTTTCTGGTATTTCTATATTTTCTTGTTCTCTATTATAAAGTACTAATTCTAATACCTCTTTTGCATTTTTTAAAGCCTCTTTTGTATTGCTTGCACATGATATAGCTTCTTCTAAATCTGGAAATCTAATATTTATTCCATCCTTTTCATAATCAAAAATAGCTACAAATTCATAACTTTCTCTTTTTTTCATTTTACATCATCCTCCTAAAATTTAATTCCAGCCTGTTTCTCTATATTTTTAACTGTACCAACAGGAATTATCCTTTTACTTGTTGAAACCACTACTATATTTTTTTCTCCTTCTTTTGTAAATATATGATGACTGCCTCTTGTTCTTTTTTCTATCCATCCTTCTTTTTCTAAGATTTTTATTATGTTTTTCGGCGAATATCTTTTCATTATTATTTACCTTCTTTCTTATAATATAACACGTATTGTTTGTACGTGTCAAGTATTTTCTATATTTCATTTATTTAAAGCCAAAAAAAGAGACACCACAAATTAAATAACTAATTTGTGTATGCCCCTACATTAATTAATTAAACTTAAATTCTATTCTTTCTCATCTTCATCTACATTAGGTAATTCTTCTCCTAAACTTTGTTCAAAAGCCTTTGCAAAATTATCTCTAACTCTTCCTTCTACCTCTTTTAGGATATCTGGATTTTCTTTTAGATATTTCTTAACATTTTCTCTACCTTGTCCAATTCTTTCTCCATTATAGCTAAACCAAGAACCTGCTTTTTCTATAATATCTAAGTTTACTGCCATATCTAAAATATTTCCTTCTTTTGATATTCCTTCCCCATATACAATATCAAATTCAGCTTCTCTAAAAGGTGGTGCTACTTTATTTTTTATAACTTTAACACGTACTCTACTTCCTTTTACTTCTCCATCTTGTTTTATATTTTCAATTTTTCTAATATCCATTCTTACTGATGCATAGAATTTTAAAGCTCTACCACCTGTTGTTGTTTCAGGATTTCCGAACATAACTCCTATTTTTTCTCTTAATTGGTTGATGAAAATAAGAACTGTTTTTGTTTTATTTAATGCTCCAGCAAGTTTTCTTAATGCTTGTGACATTAATCTTGCTTGAAGTCCCATATGTGAATCTCCCATATCTCCATCTATTTCAGCTTTTGGAACTAAAGCTGCAACAGAGTCAACTACAATTACATCTAATGCTCCACTTCTTATTAAGCTTTCTGTAATTTCTAATGCTTGTTCTCCAGTATCTGGTTGTGAAACTATTAAATTATCTATATCAACACCTAATTTTTTTGCATATATTGGGTCTAATGCATGCTCTGCATCTATAAATGCTGCTTCTCCACCTGTTTTTTGTGCTTCTGCAACAACATGTAAAGCTAATGTTGTTTTACCAGATGATTCTGGTCCATATATTTCTATAATTCTTCCTCTTGGAACTCCTCCTATACCTAAAGCTATATCTAAACTTAAAGCTCCTGTTGGTATTGCTTCAACCTCCATTGCTTTAAATTCTCCTAATTTCATTACTGAACCTTTTCCAAATTGTTTTTCTATTTGGCTCATTACTACTTCTAGTGCCTTCTTTTTTTCATTGTTTTCTCCCATGATTTTCCTCCTTAAATAATTTGAACTTTTGTTTGATAGATACATTATATACCAAATTTTTGTTTTGTCAATAGTTTTGTTTAAAATTTTTTTCGTTATGCTTTAAATAACTACTTTTATCGATTCCAGCCTTCTCTTCCACTTACTAGAATGTTATATTAAACCATTTTGTAGTACCGCGTAGCGACCAAACGAGCAAAAGCGAGTGCGATTGAAGCAACCTTCTTACTATGAAAAGAAAAATGAAATTTTTCTTTTTAAATCATAGGTTGCGACAACAAGGTACAAAAAATATTTAATATAACATTCTAGTAAATATCTTATTTATACCATGTTTCAACTCCATAGAATGAGCAAAACCAATTAGGCTTTTTCTCTCCCACCAATCCAGAGTTAAATGCAACAACATATTTATTATTATACAAACTTAAATATGGAGCATCTGACTTATAAATCTCTATCAAACGAGAATATCTTTCCTTTAATACATTTTCATCTGTTGTATTTTTAACTTCATTCATAATATTTGTAATTTCTTCATTTGTATAATTTGCTAAATTACCATCTCCAAAAAACGTAGTTAAATCTGGTGATGTAGATAATGTTAAAGTACATAATGCAATATCGTAATTTTTATTATTTATTCTATTTGTATATTCTTCATCAGAAGCTTGTACTATATTTATTCTAATACCTTGTGCCTCTAATTGTGTTTTTATATTTTCTGCAACAGAAACTTTTGTAGCATCACTTGCTTTAACTAACAAATTTAGTTCTATTCGCTGTGTCCTTCTGTTTATTGTTTTTTGCCAAGAGCTTGAACGATATGTCCAACCTGCTTCTTCTAGTACTTGCCTCGCTTGGTCTACATTATATCCACTACTAGCTGTTCCTTCTTGATATAACCAACTACCATAATCTAATGGGAAACTACTAGTATATGCTTGATTATTAAATATAGATGATACTATATTGTCCTTATCTATAGAATAAGATATTGCTCGTCTTACTTCGATGTTAGAAAGTAACTCATTTTGAGTATTAAATGCTAAAAATGTGTGATCTCTTCCCTTCATCTCATTTGGTGTATACCCTATTGTTCCAATATATTCTGATAAACTTGTATTATCTGTTGCTACTAAATCTAAGTTTCCTACTTTAAAGCTATTATATAATTCTCCTATTGATGAATATAAATTTACTGTAATCGTTTCTAAAGTTAAAGGTGTATTTTTTATATCCCACCAAGAATCATTTTTCACTAAAACTATATTTGATGAATCAACAGTACTTATTTTATATTTACCTGTTCCTATTGGTTGACTATTTTTAGTAGTTGTTACAAAATCTTCACCTTCATAATAATCTTTTGACAATATTGGAAATGTCAAATAATATTCAAAAAATGGAACTTCTCTATCTAAACTTATTTTTACTGTATAATCATCCATTATTTCTATAGCAGTTACATATTGAACATTATATGAATAAATTGAAGAAACTTCTTTTAGCCTATCAATTGTAAACCTAACGTCTTCTGCAGTAAACCTTTGTCCATCTGACCATCTGACATTCTCTCTTAACTTAATTAAATATGAATTGTCACTCTGTTTGGCCCACTCTGTTGCTAGACATGGCTCTGCTTTATAGTCTGAAGTTAAATTTACTAATGGTTCATAAATCAATTTTGTAATATCTTGCACATTTTTATTATTACTCAAAATAGGATTTATCGTATCTAACCCAGCAATTCCCACCTTAATTTCTTTCACTTGTTCTTCTTCATTTGATGTGCTTTGCTCTTCTAAATTGATTTCTTCTTGGTCTTGTCTGATTTTTAAAACTGCGAAGATTAATATTCCTATGATAAAAATGATAAAAACGTATTTTATCCAATTTGATTTCATATTTATCAAATTCCTTTCATAAGTTGTATATTCTATTTTTATAATTCTTTATTCTTAGCCTATCATACATTAAATTTGATAAAATTTCAAGATTTTAAATATATTTTTTGAAATGCAATCATTACTGTTTACATATTACCAGAAAATGTCAAAAAAAGCAATGGTTTTTATCTTTTTTCCATAAAAACTCATCGCATTTTTCGACATATTACCGCCCTAATATTTTTATTAATTACATATTTTCAAATTTACTTGCTCATATATTTTTCATTATGATATAATAAGGAAAATTCTAATTTTGTGAGGAAAAAAGTATGAAAAATTTTTTTATTGTATTAATAATGAAACTATTAAATATTGCATTAAAAATAGCTGGCAAACAAGGAGGCAATTTTCTTGGTAAAATAGCATTTGATTGGAATCCTGAGATATTTAAATATTTTAAAATACCTTGTCCAATTATTGCTGTTACTGCAACAAATGGGAAAACTATGACAAATAATGCTATCGGTTATGTTTTTGAAACAGCAGGAAAAAAAGTTATCAGCAACAAAGAAGGAAACAATATGGAAACTGGAATTTTATCTACCCTTTTAAAACATTGTTCTCTAACTGGTAAAATTAAATCCGATTACTTAGTTTTTGAAGTTGATGAAGGTTATGTGCCTGTTGTTTTTAAAGATTTGAAATTAGATACTCTAGTTGTTCTAGACTTTTTCCGTGACCAATTAGATAGAAATGGTGAAGTTGAAACATTGATTTTAAAAATAAATGAATTTCTTAAATCTTATACTGGTAATTTAGTATTAAATAGTGATGACCCTAATGTTTCAAGACTTGGAAGAGCAAACCCAAATAATGAGAATGTATATTATTTTAGTGTTGAGCCATATAAATATGCAACAAAAGAAATGAAAGAAGCTGGAGAAGGTAAATTTTGTCCATTCTGCAACACTCGTTTAGAATATGAATATTATCAATATTCTCACATAGGAAAATTCGAATGTCCTAATTGTCATTATGGTGCTAATGAAATTTACAAACTTGCTCAAAATGTTGATTTAAAAAATAGAAGTTTTGAAGTTGATGGAATTACGTACAAAACAAAATTTAATAGTATTTATAACATATACAATTTTGTTGCTGTAATTTCATGTGTTAGCTTATATAATATTGATACAAAAATTGTGCAAAATGCTTTATCAAAATTTGTTTTGAATAATGGTCGTTTAGAAGAACTTGAGATAAATGGTATTCCAACTATCATTAATTTAGCAAAAAATCCAACTGGAAGTAATGTTAGCTTAAGAATTTTAAATGAAGATGATGATGAAAAAGAATTGCTTTTTGTTTTAAATGATAACTTAGCAGATGGTCATGATGTTTCTTGGATTTGGGATATTGATTTTGCAAATTTAAATAATGTATCTAGGGTTATAACATCTGGAACTAGAGCTTATGACATGGCGATTAGAATTAAAACTTCTGGATTTGATGCAAATAAAATAGAACCTTACCTAAACTTACATGAAGCTGTTAATAGTTTATATAAGACAAATATTAAAAAATATGTTATTGCAAATTATACTTCTTTGCAACCAACAAGAACTGAAATTTTAAAATTGAAATAGAAATGAGGTATTATTCAATGAAAGAATTAAAAATATTATACTTGTATCCTGATATTTTAGAATTATATGGTGATTACGGAAATATTCAAGTCTTAAAATATAGATTAGAAAAACGTGGAATAAATGCTACAATAGAGCAATATTCTATTGGTGATAATTCCCCTGATTTTAATAGTTTCGATTTGGTTTTTGCAGGTGGTGGAGCTGACCAAGAGCAAGGCATTTTGGCTGATGATTTGATTAAATATAAAGATAATATTAAAGAAGCTATTAATAATGGTGTATTCTTTTTATTAATTTGTGGTGCTTATCAATTGTTTGGGAAATATTATAAATCTGCTGATGGTAATATTGTTCCAGGTTTAGAAATTTTTGATTATTATACAGAAGCTATAAATGATAGAAAGAAAAGATGTATTGGAAATATAGTAATAGAAGCTAATCTTAATGGTAAAAGTACAAAAGTTATTGGTTTTGAAAATCATGGTGGTCAAACTTTTGATATTTCTAATCCTTTTGGGAAGGTTTTATTTGGTAATGGCAACAAGTTTGGAGATACTGAAGAAGGTTATTTTCAAAATAATGTTATTGCAACTTATTTACACGGTCCTCTTCTTTCTAAAAATCCTGAACTTGCTGATTATATTATTAAGTACTGTTTAGATAGGAAGTATAATGAAGATGTTATCTTAGAATCTCTTGATGATAGTTTTGAAGAACTTTGTAGGAAACAATTGTTGGATAGATTTTTAAATAATAAATAATTTTTAACATATAAAAAGAAATCTGAGTATTATATATTTTTCAGATTTCTTTTTATTTTTTTCTATTCCCGTCCCAAACTGACCATCACAAATGCATTACTCTTTGCTTGATTTCTTTTGTCTTCCCTACGTTCCAGAAGTTTTCTCCTAGATATCCACATGTTCTTCTAACTACTGTCATTTTGCTATGGTCTTTGTTTCCACAATTTGGGCATTCCCATTCATTATCTTTATTAATTATGATTTCTCCATCAAAACCACATTCATGACAATAATCTGATTTTGTGTTAAATTCTGCATATTGGATGTTGTCATATATAAATTTAACAACTGTTTCTAATGCTTCTAAGTTTTTGTTCATATTTGGTATTTCGATATATGATATTGAACCACCAGATGATATCTTTTGGAATTCGCTTTCAAATGTTAATTTTGCAAATGCATCAATTTTTTCTCTTACATCTACATGGTATGAATTTGTATAATATCCTTTGTCTGTAACATCTTTAATTGTTCCGAATTTTTCTTTGTCTATTCTTGCAAATTTGTAACATAAACTTTCTGCTGGTGTACCATATAGAGCAAATCCGATATTTGTTTCTTTTTTCCATTTATCTGTTGTTTCTCTTAAATGTTTCATGACTTTGAATGCAAATTCATGCCCTTTTTCTGTTGTATGTGATTCGCCAGTCATTAATTTTGTTACTTCATATATTCCTATGTATCCTAAAGATAATGTTGAATATCCACCATATAATAGTTTATCTATTTTTTCACCTTTTTCAAGTCTTGCTATTGCTCCATATTGCCAGTGAATTGGACTTATATCTGAATGTGTTCCAAGTAATGCATAATGTCTACACATTAATGCTTCTTTACAAAGTTCAAGTCTTTCATCAAATATCTTCCAGAATTTTTCTTCATCACCTTTTGCTATAATTCCTATTTGTGGTAAGTTGATACTTACTACACCTTGATTGAATCTTCCTTCAAATTTGTAGTTTCCATTCTCATCTTTCCAAGGTGATAAGAAACTTCTGCATCCCATTGGACTGAATACGTTTCCTTCATAATTCTCACGCATTTTTTTAGCTGAAATATAGTCCGGATACATTCTTTTTGCTGAACATTTAACAGCAAGTCTTGTTAAATAATCATATTCTCCACCTTGTAAATTATTGAATTCATCTAACACATAAACTAATTTTGGAAATGCTGGTGTTACATATACTCCTGCTTCATTTTTGATTCCTTCATATCTTTGTCTTAGAACTTCTTCAATAATCATTGCATTTTCTTTGATATATGGGTCATCTTTTTCCAAGTGTAAGAATAGTGTTACAAATGGTGCTTGTCCATTAGTTGTCATTAAAGTGTTTATTTGATATTGAATAGTTTGTACTCCTGATTTTAGTTCTGCTTTTAGTCTATCTTGCACCATATCTTCTATTATCTTATCTTTAATTTTTCCTTTATATTTGCTCTCAAGTTCCTTCTTATACTTGTTATAACTTTTTCTTAAATATTTTCCTAAGTGGATTAAATCTACTGATTGTCCTCCATATTGATTGCTTGCAACTGTTGCAATGATTTGTGTTGTAACAATACATGCAACTTGGAAACTTTTTGGACTTTCAATCATTTTCCCATTCATTACTGTTCCATTATCAAGCATATCTGCTATATTAATTAAACAACAATTGAATATTGGTTGTACAAAATAATCTGCATCATGGAAATGTAAAATTCCGTCTTCGTCTGCTTTTACTATTTTTTCTGGTAATAATAGTCTTTTTGTTAAATCTCTTGATACTTCACCTGCAATATAATCTCTTTGTGTTGATGCAAGTAATGTATTTTTGTTGGAATTTTCTTCTGCTAATTCTTTATTATCATTTCTTATCAATCCTAATATTGATTCATCTGTAGTGTTAGCTTTTCTGACTAATGCTCTTGTATATCTATACACAATATATCTTTTAGCTAGTTCATATTTATCTATCTCCATTAATTTTTCTTCAATAATATCTTGAATATCTTCAACTAGCATTCTTTTTTTGCCTAAGTCTTCTATATATAAAATAATTCCTTTTATATCTTCTTTAGTTGCTCTTTCTTTAGGTTTTACCTCTTGATTTGCTTTTTCAATTGCTACTCTGATTTTTGCTCTGTCATAGTCTACAGCTCTTCCATCTCTTTTGATAACCTTCATTTTACATTTCCCCCTATTTAATTTTTTGCATGTTTCAATTATATATTAAGTTATTCTTTTTTCTGTTGCAAAAGCAACAAATTATTTTCTATGTTTCTTGAAGTTGCCTTTTCCAATATTTCGTCATAATATTACATTTATATTACAAAAATATTACGCACTTTTTGTTGCAAATGCAACTATTTTCTTGTATAATATGTAACGAGGTATGAAAAATGAATATAAGTTTTGATATTAAACAATTTGTTGAAACCTTTGAAAATAGCTGTCAAAAGGTCAAAAAGAAATCTTTTTCTAAAAATGAAGTTATAACAAATTACATAGAAAAACGTAATCAATTATGTATTCTCCTTGATGGAACTGCTGATTTAGTTAGATATGATTTGAATGGTAACCGTACTATTGTAGAACATTTTTCAAAGTATGATGTGTTTGGTGAAGTTTTTTATATGGTTACCACTAATAATGAATTGTTTGTTGAAGCAAAAGGCAAATGTGAAGTATTGTTTTATATTTATGATGATATTAAAATGAAGTGTAAAACAAATTGCAAATTTCATGAAACACTTACTGAATTGCTTCCAGAACTTATTTTAAATAAGGTTACTGATCTAAACATGCGTATTGAACTTTTGACAAAAAGATCTATTAGAGATAAATTAGTTGGATATTTTAACTTGATTTCTTCAATGTATTTGACTAAAAGTTTTTCTCTTCCTTTTTCTTTAACTGATTTGGCTGATTATTTAAGTGTTGATAGAAGTGCTATGATGCGTGAGTTAAAACTTCTTAAGGAAGATGGATTTATTGAGAAAACCGGAAATAAGATTACACTTTTATATAAATAAGTGTAATCTTATTTGATTTATATAATATTTTTTATCCATACACTCTTCTTTGTTCCTTTTGTAATATTAATCTATCAAATTTTTCATTCATTTCTCGTCTCATTGTTGTTTGCTCATTTAAGATTCTAGCTATATTTATGTTGATAGTATTATCTAATCTCTTGTCAATTCTTTGTGTTGTTTCTTCTAAATTTCCTACTCTAGTATCTAGAACTTTTACATCTCTTGTTAAAATATTTACTTTTTTGTTTAAGTTTTTAAATTGTTTTTTTAATCCACCTACTTCTGTGTTTAATGTATTTACTTGTGTCTTTAGCCCACTTACTTCTGTATTTAAAGTATTTACCTGTGTCTTTAGACCACCTACTTCTGTATTTAAAGTATTTACTTGTGTCTTTAGTCCATCTACTTCTGTATTTAAAGTATTTACTTGTGTTTTTAATCCGTTTACTTCTGTCTTTACATCTCCTACTTCTTTAGTTAGAGTACCAACTTGTGTTTCTAAACCATCAAGTCTCTTATTCTGCTTACTAAATTCTCCTTGTATATTTTGCCATAATTCATTAATGTCCATATTCAATCTTCCTCCTTTCAAAATTAATTGCATAAGACTGACTATGGACATATAATATCATTATAAAATGGAACTTTCAAATCAATTTTTTCTCGTTAGTGCCATATTAGCTACCAAAAACTATCATTATCTTTTAAAAGCTCCTTCAATCAAACTTTTTCATAAAATTTTACCTTTTAGTTTTTGTTTGTATTTTAATTAGTAATAAGTGGCGTCCCTAAAGTGACCAAAAATGGTCAGTCCAAACCTGTCCCCAAACTGACCACTCTACATCTTGTTTGGCATTTCCATTCCCAATAAGTAACCACCTATTTTTAATAATTTTCCTACTGCATTTGTTAAATAGATACGAGCATCTTGCAATTCCTTTTCTTCTCCTATAATTTTATTTTCATTATAGAAATTACTGTATGCTTTTGCTAAATCTATTAAATATCTTGCAAGAATTGATGGCTCTTCTTTGTTTGTTACTTGAGTTAATATATCTTCAAAATTGTATATTGTTTTTAAAACATTAATAGAATATTCATCTTGTAATTTTTCTATATTTATATCTTCAAATTTTGGCATTTCTTCTACTTTTGATAATACACTTTGTGTACGTACATATGTGTATTGTATATATGGACCTGTTTCTCCTTGGAAGTTTAAGGCTGTATTCCAATCAAATATTTGGTCTTTTATATTTGCTGTTGATAGTGTGTTATATACTATTGCTCCAATTCCAACTTTTTTAGCAACTTCTTCTTTTTCTTCTAAGTCTGGATTTTTTTCTGCTATTATTTCTTCTGCTTTTTCTATTGTTCCATTTATTAAGTCTTCTATTTTTACAACATTTCCAAGTCTTGTTGACATTTTACCACTTGGCAAAGCTACCATTCCATATGATACATGCTCTAGTCCTTTTACATATTTTTCATCTACTAGGTATTTTGCTACTGCAAATATTTGCTTAAAATGAAGATTTTGTTCATATGCTACTACATACAAGCATTTATCAAAATCATATGTTTTTGCTCTATACATTATTGCTGCTAAATCTCTTGTTGCATATATTGATGAACCATTTGCTTTTTGTACTATACAAGGTGTTTTTATTCCTACATCTGTTAAATCTACTATTTTCGCACCTTCTGATTCAACTAATACTCCTTTTTCTTCAAGTATTTGTATTACTTCATCTATTTTATCTGAATAAAATGCTTCTCCATTGTATGAATCAAATTTTACATTTAATATATCGTAAATTTTATCAAATTCAATCATACTTACGTCTTTAAATTTATTCCATAAATCAGTGCAGTATTTATCTCCCGCTTCTAATAGTCTGAAATTTTCTCTACATCTTTCAAGTACGTTTTCATCTTCTTTGCAAAGGTCATTAATCCTTACATACATGTCCATCAATTTATTAATTGGGTCAACAGTTAAATCATACTCTTGTCCCCACATTTTATATGCTTCAATCATTTTCCCAAATTGTGTGCCATAATCTCCTAAATGATTTATTCCTGTTGTATTGTATCCTAAATATTTATATATTCTATATAAAGAATTTCCAATTAAAGTTGTTCTTAGATGTCCTATGTGAAATGGTTTTGCAATATTAGGAGAAGAATATTCTACTATTATATTTTTTCCTTTTCCTATTTCTGATTTTCCATATTCTTCTTTGTTTGCTAGTTCTTCTAATACTTCTTTTGCAAGTAATTTTTTATTAATATAGAAATTTATATATCCACCTAAGACTTCAATTTTTTCAATTATATTATTATCAATTTCTATTTTTTCTTTTATTTCTTCTGCAATGGCTTGTGGTGCTTTTTTTAAAGTTTTTGCAAGTCTAAAACATGGAAATGCATAATCTCCATTATTTTGGTCTTTTGGAATTTCAATATATCCTTCTATTTCATTTTGTTCAATTTCAGTTGCTTTTGAAATTTCTTTAGTAATCTCTTTCTTAAATTGTATCATCAAACTTCGTTCCTTCCTTTTTTAATCTAACATATATTAATCTTACTAAAATCTTATAATAAAATAATTTGCAGTACCGCGTAGCGACCAAACGAGCCTTGAGGCGAGTGCGATTGAAGCAACCTACTTTTCCAAAGAAGAAAAATTTATTTTTCTTCTTAAATCATGGGTTGCGACAACAAGGTACAAAAATTATTTATTATAAGATTTTAGTATTAATTCTTATATTTTTAACATCTGTCTTGCAAAATCAGTTAAATCATCCAAATGATTTTCAATAACATCTTGTAATATTTCTTCATCAATTTGTTTGTACTCATGTATAGCAATATTTCTAAAGCCAACCATTCCTTTCATTTTTTTGCATAATTCATCTGAAATCAAATTAGCATTTTTTAGTAAATCAAATGCTTCTTTTTTTGTTTGAGGAATTCCTAATTTTCTTGTAGAAATTACATACATTGCAATATCTGTTACACTTTCACAAGCTCTTTGTAAATTTAAAACTATCGCATCATTTCTTCTATAATCTTCTAAATTTTTTGGATTTCCTTGATATTCTTCTCTTATTCTATTTATGCATCTTTCAATACTTTCCAATTTATTTATTATTACCGCTTTGTTCTCCATAGATTGAGTCTCCTTTTTTTATTCTATCAATAATTATTTGTCTACTTTCATTAAGTTCAAGATATTCTCTATACATATCTAATTTGTATAATTCAAATTTAAGCTCATCTTTACAATAAATAGTTTTTCCATTTATTAATATTTCATATCTAAAGCTATCATTTATATCATCTAGATTTATTAAGTCTACTTCTGTTTTTATTTTTTCTTCAAGTTCTTGCGATAAGTAAAAGATTTGTTTTTTGCTTATATTTGTATTTGGCTTTATAGCTATATCTATATCACTTTCTGCATTTTGTGTTTCTCTTGCATAACTTCCAAATAGAACTATTGCATCACAATCCACATTTTCCAAAATCAATTTTTTTATAATTTTTATTTTTTCTTCCATCAAATCCTCCAAATTTTATTTGGTGTTTTTTAAATATAAAATATTTTTGAAACAATTTTGTGTAATATATTAATACATAAATTATTTATTTCTATTTATAATATAGTTCCAAGAATCTTTGCACATATCTTCTAAATTCTTTTCTGCAACCCATCCTAATTCTTCTTTAGCTTTTTTAGGGTCTGCATAGCATGTTGCAATATCTCCAGGTCTTCTAGGTGCAATTTTATATGCAACTTCTTTTCCTGTTGCTTTTTCAAATGCTTTTACCATATCTAAAACACTATATCCTGTTCCAGTTCCTAAGTTATATATATATAATCCTTGTCCTTCTTTATCAATCTTTTCTAGTGCTTTAATATGTCCTTTAGCTAAATCTACTACATGGATATAATCTCTAACTCCTGTTCCATCTGGAGTGTCATAATCATTACCAAATACTGATAATTCTTTTAATTCTCCATTTGCAACTCTAACAATATATGGCATTAAATTATTTGGTATTCCTTGTGGTTCTTCTCCAATTAGTCCACTTTCATGTGCTCCTACTGGATTGAAATATCTTAATATGCATATATCCCATGTGTTATCTGATTTATATATATCTTTTAAGATTTGTTCAATAAATAGTTTTGTAGTACCATATGGATTTGTTGTTCCTCCTGTTCTACATTCTTCTGTTAGTGGTATTGTTTCTGGGTCTCCATATACTGTTGCAGAAGAACTGAATATGAATTTTTTGCATCCATATTTTCTCATTGTATCTAATACTACTAATGCTCCTGAAATGTTATTTGTGTAATATTCAATTGGCTTTTGTACTGATTCTCCTACTGCTTTATATCCTGCAAAGTTTATTACTGCATCTATTTTATTTTCTTCAAATACTTTTTCCAGTTTTTCTCTATCCATGTAATCCATTTCATAGAATTTGAATTCTTTTCCTGTTATTTTTTTGATTGCTTCTAATACTTTTGGGTTACTATTTGAGAAATTGTCTATTATTACTATTTCATATCCTTTCTTTAATAGTTCAATTGCAGTGTGACTTCCTATATATCCTGCTCCTCCTGGTAATAAAATTGCCATAATTATCATCTTCCTTTCTTTTTTAAATTTTGCTTATGTTCATTCCGTCCTTTGTATCTTTTACTTCATAACCTTTTTCTTTGATTAAATCCCTTAATCTATCAGATTCAGCCCAATTTTTTTCCTGTCTTGCTTGTTTTCTTTGCTCTATTAAATCTAATACATCTTGAGAGATTTCAACATTTTCTTGTTCAGGTGCTTTATCTATTTTTAAACCTAAAACCGTATCAAATTTTAATAGTAAATCTGCAACTTCTGGAGATTTTTTGCTATATCTTACTGCTTCCCATACATAACTCATGGCAAGTGGCATATTCATATCATCATTTATTGCTTCATGGAAATTATGTTCTATTTCTTCTAATTTTTTTCTATCTTCTTCGTCTAATTTTTCTTTTCCTTCTTTATGTATTTTATATCCATTTCTAAGTCTTTCTAATGATTTTGATGTTGCTTCCATACCTTCCCATGTAAAGTTTAGTTTTATTCTATAACTACATGAATAGCATAAAAGTTTATATACAATTGGGTCATAACCTCTATCTTTTATATCTTTTATTAAATATACATTTCCTAAGCTTTTTGACATTTTTCCGCCATCAATTAGTAGATACTCTCCATGTATCCAATAATTTGCAGGTATTTTTCCGCATGCTCCTTTACTTTGTGCAATTTCATTTTCATGATGTGTTGGTATTAAATCAATTCCTCCTGTGTGTATATCAAATTGCTCTCCTAGATATTTCTGCCCCATTGCACTACATTCGATATGCCAACCCGGATAACTTGGTCCCCATGGGCTATCCCATTTCATTAAATGGTTTTCTGGTGCTTTTATCCATAAAGCAAAGTCGTATGGATTTCTCTTTTCCGGGTCTACATCTACTCTTGCTCCTGCTTTTTGCTCTTCTATATCTAAATTTGATAATATTGGATATTTGTCTAATTTTGATATATCAAAATATATTGCTGTTGATGTTTCATATGCATATCCATTCTCTACTAATTTTTTAACATATTCTAACATTTCTGGTATATGGTCTGTTGCTTTACAAATTATTTCAGGTGTTTCTATATTTAAGTCTTTTAAATCTTGAAAGAATAGTTTTGTATAGTGTTCAGCTATTTCTAAAGGTGTTTTGTGTTCTTCTTTTGCAGATTTTATCATTTTGTCTTCACCTTCATCGCCATCTGATACTAAGTGTCCAACATCTGTTATATTCATTGCATGTTTTATTTTGTATCCATTATATCTCAAGACTCTTCTTAATACATCTTGAAATATATTTGTTCTCATATTTCCTATTGTTGCATCTTTGTATACTGTTGGTCCACAAGAATAAATCCTTATCTCATTTTCATCAATTGGTATAAATTTGTCTTTTTGTCTAGTTAGAGTATTATAAAAAAATAAATCCAATTAATTTCATTCCTTTCCACATTTTAAATAATATTTCGCTAGAATATTATAATATCCTAGCTATATAAAAATGATACCTGTGAATTGCAACATTAATTTGTGTTTGTTGTGTTATCTGTGTTATTTGTTGGTGGGGTAGTATTTGTTGTATTATCTGTGTTACTTGTATTGTTGCTTGGTGGATTAGTGTTTGTTGTATTATTTGAAGTATTTGTGTTTGATGTATTTGAGGTATTTGTTGTATTTTCTGGTGGTTTTTCTTCTGCTTTTGGTTCTGTATGCAATGTACAAACTTCGTTTATTTTTGTTCCACTACTAGATTTTCTTCCACCCACTGGTGTCCATAAATTCAATTGTTCTTTTGGTATAACTGCTCCAAAGTAATTTGTTGTTACCGTACAATATTGTGAACAATATGCTGTTGCAACTTTACCAGATTCAGAACATATTTGTTGACTTCCATGTCCTTGACATTTTTCTGGTAGATTGTTTGATGCAAATACTTCTTTATATGTTTCTGTACATCCTGTTGATGCTAAACATCCTGTTCTTCTACATACTGTTTGTTCTACTATTCCACTTGGCTTTACAAATGATGCTTTATCTAAACCTTTATGAATATCTGTCATAACTGCATCCCAAATTTGTCCTGCTGGGTTTTGACTAAATCCTCTTACTTCTTCATTTCTATCATACCCAAACCAAGTTGCTGCTGCATAATATGGTGTAAATCCACAAAGCCATCTATCATAGCTTTCATCTGTTGTTCCAGTTTTTGCTACAACATCAATTCCTGATATAGCACAATATTTAGCTGTACCATTACTTGCTGTTACTGGTTCTTGTGTAATTGATTTTACTAAATATGCTGTTTGTTCTGAGAATACTCTTGTTTCTTCTTGTTTTGGTGTTAATACTGTATTTCCACTTGAGTCTACAACTTTAGTATAGAAAGTTGGTGTAATATACACTCCATCATTTGCAATTGTTCCATATGCTGCTGCCATTTCTAATGGACTTGAACCATTGCTACTTCCACCAATTGCTAGTGATAACACATCATCTGCTTCTTTAGTTAGAGAAGTCATTCCCATTCTATTTAAATATTCTAATGATTTTGATGGTGTTAATTCTCTCATTATTTTTAATGCTGGAACATTATGTGATACTGCAATAAATTGTCTGATATTTATAAGTCCATCATAATCATCGCCTTCATTTTTAGGTTCATAATCTCCACCAAAATTTGTTTTTACATCATCATATACTGTTGCTGGTGTAATTATTCCTTCTTCTAATGCTGGTGCAACATCTGCAATTGGTTTTATAGCTGACCCTTGTTGTCTCCTCATTTGTGTTGCTCTATTCCATCCAGATGCTTCTTTTTCTCCTAATCCTCCTGCTACTCCTACTACATATCCTGTTTTATAGTCTATAACAGCCATTCCTGATTGTGTATGTTCATTTATTAAGTTTCCATCTTTGTCTTTATCTCTTCCTGATTTTATATATTTCTCTTTTGCATATTCTTCTTCTAATCTAGTTTGAACATTTGTATCAACTGTTGAATAAATAGTTAATCCACTACTATATACATAGTTTTCTGCTATTTGTCTTGATACTCCTCTTTCTTCCATTACTTGATTTATTACTTGGTCTAATACTGCATCTGTGTGATATGAATAATCACTACCACTTGAAATCTTACCTTTTTGGAAGTTTAGTCCATTATCTACTTCTGCAATTGCTGCATTATATTCTTCATCACTATTTATATATCCTAATTCTTTCATCTTGTTTAAAACTGTTTTTGTTTTGTCTTTTATTTTTTCTGTATTGTCTGTTGATTCATCAAAAGGATTGTATGACATAGGTGAACTGTTTATTCCTGCCATATATGCACATTCTGCTAATGTTAAATCTTTCGCAGATTTATTAAAATAATATTCTGCCCCAAGTTCAACACCATGTAAGTTTCCTTCTCCACCAACAAATAAAATGTTTAGGTATAACTCTAGAATTTGGTCTTTTGATATCATTCTCTCAACTTGATATGCTTTTGCCCATTCTCTTATTTTTCTGAAAATTCCAGCTAATCCTTCTGACTCGTCGTCTTCAGTTATATTTTTTACTAATTGTTGAGTAATTGTACTTCCTCCATAGCTTGAACTTCCTCTAAATATTGTGTTTAGGATTGCTCCTGCTGTTCTTTTTATATCCACTCCATTATGCTCATAAAATCTTTCGTCTTCTATCGCTACATATGCTTTTGGTAGATATTCTGCCATATCTTCAAGAGATATTATTTTTCTTTTTTCGTCTCCACTCAAGTTTGCAAGTACTGCACCATTTGAATCAACTACGACTGAGTTTGAAACTCCTATTTGAAGTTCTTCTTTTGTTATTTCAAAATCATCTCCAAATAATCCAAAAAATATTCCTGCAACTACTCCAGCTCCAATAACACATAATAATAAGAATAAAATAATCATTATTTTTATAAACATCATTAATTTAGGATGTCTTGTACTAAATTTATCCTTTTTACCTTTTTTGCTATTTCCTTTTTTACCATTTGTTACATTGCCTTTTTTAGGTACTGGTCTCTTACCTGTTGGTACTCTTTTTGTTTGCTCATTATTAGTACTTCTTTTTCCAGTTTTCTTTCTTCTATTTTGTGGTCTATATTTTCTTGTCTGTTCACTATCATGTTCTCTATTTCTTCTATTATTATCACTTGGCATTTTTGTACCTCCTTGCCAATTTAAAATTTAACATCTACATTATATTATAAAATCTAATTTAATTCAACTATTTTCACTTTATCTTTTCTAATTTTATTCATAATGTTCTCAATTGGTTGTTGTTTATATATATAGGCTTCATAAATATTTTTCTTATAATATATATTTTCTTTATCAAAATCAAATTCTTCTAGATTTTCATATCTAATTTCGTAATCATTATATATTTTACCCTCAAATCTTTTTTGCTTAATTCTTACATTTCCTCTTATATTAATTATATTTGCTTTTTCAGCAATTCTATATTTGTTAATTAATTCATTTGGAAAATCTATATTTAATATTATATCTGATTTTGTTAAACTCTTTTTCTTATTGTTGTTTACGGTAATCATTATCCCATATTCTTCTAAAATTTGTTCTTCTAGTTTTTTAAATTTTTCCATATGATTAGTAACTATATTTATGTTCTTATATTTTTTTATTATTTGATTTATTGTTTCTAAAACAATATCGTCTATTTCATTGACTAATATTGATATTTTTATCTTTTCTGCTGTCATTTTGTTCTTTTTAACAGCGTAATTTATTGCATCAAATGCTAACACTTTAAAAAGCCATCTTCCATTATTTATTTCAAAACCGTATGTATATAGTTGATTACAAAAAATCTCTTTTTCTTGCAATTCTTTACTCAATATTATTTTTTTGCAATGGGTTTTGTCTAAAATTTTCTTGGTTTTTTTAGCAATTAGCATTTCTTGTTTTTTAATCTTATTTTCTAATTTTAAGTCTTTTTCTCTATTTTTTATTTCTTTTTGCTCGTTTTTTTCTTTTGTGCCTAAAAACATTGGCAATATTATTTTGTCTTTTTCTAGTTTTGGAATTAATAATAGTTGAGATAATATTTTAGGCTTGTCAGTTTCTTGAATAAAATACAATAAAATCACTCCTCATATACTTTTATTCAAATATATGTGAGTGATTTTTATTATATTACTATTTAGTGTTTTAGATTATAATATCTCTTTTTAATAAATTGTCTTTTATAATTCCTATTCCAATAAAATTATTATTGTTATATATTTTATATATTCCATCAGGTTTGTTTTGTGTTAATTTTACTCCATTTAAAAATAATTCTAGTTTTCTGTCATTTAATTCAATATTTTCTTTTTCTTTGAATAATTGTTCTACAGTAATTAAATTTTTGCTAATAATGTTTTTGAATTCTTCTTGCTTTTTTGATTCTTCAATTGTGATAGAATTTGATATATCAAATTGTCCTACTTGTATTCTATTTAAGTTTAACATATATCCGGACTGTTCCTAATTTTTGGGCTATATCTTCACATAGACTCCTTATATATGTACCTTTGGAGCAACTAACTTCAAAGCTTATAACTTTATTGGTTTTATCAAGATTTTTTAATTCTATTTTATATATTTCAATATTTCTTGGCTCTATTTCTATTTTTTCACCTTTTCTTGCATATTCATATAGTTTTTTACCTTTGACTTTTATTGCTGAATATATAGGTGGTATTTGTTTTTGTTTTCCTAAAAAGGAACTTAAAACTTTTTTTATTGTTTCTTCTTTTAATGCTTCTTCTGGTACTACTACTTCTTCTATTATTTTTCCTTCACTATCTGCTGTTTCTGTTTTTATTCCTAATTTTAGTTCTACCTGATATGTTTTGCCATGGTTTATTACGTATTTTGAGCATAATGTTCCTTTTCCTATTAGTATTGGCAATACTCCTGTTGCTAGTGGATCTAATGTTCCTGTGTGCCCAACTTTTTTTCCTGTTGCTTTTTTTATTTTATATACTATGTCATGCGAGGTATAGTTTTTTGGTTTATTTATTATTATTATTCCATCCATTGTTCTATTTTAAAGCTTTCCTTACTTCTTTCATCAATTTTTCTTTTACTTGTTCCACATTTCCTTGTATTAAAGCACCAGCCGCTCTTGGGTGTCCTCCACCACCAAATAAGAAACAAATATCAGATACATTAACCTTATTTCCTGAACGCATAGAAACTTTATATGCATCCTCATTTTCCTTTTGTCTAATAAATATTGAAACTTCCACACCTTCTATATCTCTACCAATTTCAACTAATCCTTCATGGTCTCCAGGTTCTGCTCCTACTTCTTCTTCATCTTGTTTATTCATGTATGTGAAAGTAACTTTGCCATCTTCTAAAATTTCCATTCTATCCATAACTCTTTTAGATAATTCAAAATTTGCTCTTGTTTTAGTGTTTAGGGTTCTTTTATATATATCTGGTACATCTACACCTAATCTAATTAAGTCTGCTGTGAATTCAAAAGTTTCTGGTGTTATTCCTACATGTCTAAATCCCCCAGTATCAGTTATAATCCCAGTCATTAGGCATGTTCCAATATCTTTTGTTATATCAATTTCATAATATTTTACCATTCCAGCTATAACTTCACAACATGCTGGTGATGCTGGATTAACATAGTTTAAATCTCCATACATTGTATTGCTTCCATGATGGTCTATAACTATTGTTGATTTTGCATTTTCAAAGTATTCTTTTTTAGCCATTCTTTTTAACGTTGCACAATCTACTGATATTGCTAAATCATAGTTTTTTATTTCAGAGTCTATCATTATTTTCTCTGCTGATGGTAAAAAATTAAATAATCTTGAATATTCTGGTATTATTACATCTGCATTTTTTTCTAGTTTTTCTAAGATTAATTTCATTGCTAAACTGCTTCCCACTGCATCTCCATCTGGTGATTCATGTGTTAATATTACTATTTTTTCCGCTTTTTGTATTTGTTTTAATATTTCATCTAGAGTCATATTTTCAACTTTCCTTTCCTAAGACTACTATATCTGGTTGGAAAAGAATTAAATTTTGGCTAGGAAAACAAATTTGAAATTTATGAGACGTACTTTTTGTACGTTGATTAAATTTCAAATGAAGTTTGACGACGCCAAAATTGTAATTATTTTTCAACCAACTCTCCTTAATCTTCTTTTTTAGGCAGTATCTCCTTTAAAATACTATCAATTCTTGCACCATATTCAATTGAATCATCTAACTCAAATATTAATTCTGGTGTATTTCTCAAGTTTACTTTTCTTGCCAATTCGCTTCTAATAAAACCTGAAGATTTTTTTAATCCAGCTAAAGTATCTTTAATATTTTTTGAATTTAGTATACTTACATATACTTTTGCATATTTTAAATCATTAGTTACTTTAACTTTTGTTACACTGATTAACCCTGTAACATTTGGATTTTTTAGTTTATAACTAATTATATTACTTATTTCTTTTCTATATTCTTCGTCTATACGTCCTAGACGTGTTTGATTTTCTGGCATTTTAAAACCTCCTAATTAATCATCTTCTCTATCCCATCCAAATTCCATTTTTCTTTTCTTTTAATTTCTTCCTTCTATTCCTTCTTTTCCTTTTTTCAGTAAAACTTTTCCCATTTATTTGTAAATCCTTATTCAATTTCAACTTCCTCTTTTTTCTTTTTAAAATATCTTACTAAGGTCCGTCCCTAAATCCCTAATTTCAGGGATTTTAAGGACCGTCCCCTAATCCCTATCTTTTTATTTCTTCCATGATGTATACTTCAATGATGTCTCCTTCTTTAATGTCATTGTAGTTTTCTATTTGAATACCACATTCAAATCCTTTTGTTACTTCTTTTACATCATCTTTAAATCTTCTTAATGTTGCTAAGTGTCCATCATGTATTACTACATTATCACGTATTACTCTTACTCCAGCATTTCTTTCTACTTTACCATTTAATACATATGCTCCTGCAATAGTTCCTACATTTGAAATCTTGAATGTTTGTCTTACTTCTGCATTTCCGATTACTTTTTCTTCGTATTTTGGGTCTAACATTCCTTTCATAGCAGCTTCTACATCTTCTATTGCTTGGTAAATAATTGAATATTGTTTTATTTCTACTTCATCTTTTTCTGCCATTTCTTTTGCCATGTTATCTGGTCTTACATTAAATGCTATTATTATTGCATTTGATACTTTTGCAAGTGTAACATCTGATTGGTTTACTCCTCCAACTGCTGCGTGGATTACTTTTACTTTTACTTCTTCATTTTCTAATTTTTCTAATGATTGTTTTACTGCTTCAACAGACCCTTGTACATCTGCTTTTACAATTAGGTTTAATACTTTTAGTTCTCCTTCTTCCATTTTGCTAAATAAGTTATCTAATGTTACTTTTGATGCACTATTTATTGCTTTTTCTCTTGCTTGACGTTTTCTTCTTTCAATTAGATGTTTTGCCATTTTTTCATTTTTAACTTCATAGAAGGTATCTCCTGCTTCTGGTACTTCTGTTAATCCCATTATTTCTACTGGTGTTGATGGTCCAGCTGCTTTTACATTTCTTCCTTTATCGTCTTTCATTGCTCTTATTCTTCCTATTGAAGAACCTACAACTATTGTATCTCCTACATCTAATGTTCCTCTTTGCACTAACATAGTTGCAATTGCACCTTTTGATTTGTCAAGTCTTGCTTCTATTACTGTTCCTTTTGCTTGTTTGTTTGGGTTAGCTTTTAATTCTAATACATCTGCTTCTAATAGTACCATTTCTAGTAATTGGTCTATGTTTTGATGTTGTTTTGCAGAAATTGGTACAAATATTGTATCTCCACCCCATTCTTCTGGAACTAAGTCATATGCCATTAATTCTTGTTTTACTTTTTCTACATTGGCATCTGGTAAATCTATTTTGTTTATTGCAACAATTATTGGTATTCCAGCTGATTTTGCATGGTTTATAGCTTCAATTGTTTGTGGTTTTACTCCATCATTTGCAGCAACAACTAATATTGCAATATCTGTTATTTGAGCACCTCTTGCTCTCATTGCAGTAAAGGCTTCATGTCCTGGTGTATCTAAAAATGTTATTAATCTATCATTTATTTTTACTTGATATGCACCAATTGCTTGTGTTATTCCTCCTGCTTCACCTTCTATTACATTTGTTTGTCTAACTGCATCAAGTAATGATGTTTTTCCATGGTCTACGTGTCCCATAACAACTATTACTGGTGGTCTTGGTTTTAAATCATCTTCTCTATCTTCTGAGTCGTCAAATAAGATGTCTTCTTCTGTTACAACTTCTTTTTTCTTTGCAGTAATTCCAAATTCTCCCGCAACTAAAAATGCTGTATCAAAGTCAACTTCTTGATTTATTGTTGCCATTATTCCATATCCTAATAATTTTTTGATTACTTCTGCTGTTGTTTTTTTCATTTCAGCAGCTAAATCTTTAACTGTTATTGTTTCTGGAATTTCAATTTCTGTTAATTGGAAGATTTTTTGTTTATTACGTGGTTCTTGATTTTTATTGTTTTTCTTTTTACCACGTCTTCCACGTTCTGTTGTTAGGTCATAATAGTCAAGCATACCACCATCTTGGTCATCAAACATATTAGATAGTCTATTTGCTTGTTTTAAGGTTTTTAATTTTCCTTCATCAAAGTCATTGTGTGAGTTATTTCTTCTATTTTTATTTTTCTTTGTATTTTTATTATCTTCAAATCTACTATTATTTTTTTGTTTGTCAATTGATTTGTTGTATTCTCTAGTTGGCTCTTTTTCTACTGTTTCTGTTGCCATTATATTTTTTATATTTTTTTCAATTCCTTTTTCATCTAAAGGTCT
>CAMLUO010000002.1 GCA_946487895.1 uncultured Clostridium sp. | reverse complement strand
GATGATACACTTTATGCATTAGTAGATGGAAATGTTAAATTTGAAAGAAAAGGTAAAGATAAAAAACAAGTAAGTGTTTATCCAGTAGAAGGATAAGGAGTTACTTACATAAAAATGCGTAGAAAAAAGATATTCTACGTATTTTTTTCATTATTATACTTGTTATAAGTAATTATAATAGGCTCAAATTTATCAATTTATTTAGAATAAAATTATTTACAATAAATTTAATATGGGATATAATTTGAGTTAATAATTTAAAAAATATAGAATGTCGCAAGAGAAACGTCCCCACTGCGACATAGAAGGGAGTAAAAAATGGCAAAAATATTAGAAGATATTTCAAGAACATTAAATGAGTACTTATTATTACCAAACTTAACAGATGAAAGGTGTATACCAAATAATGTATCATTAAAAACACCTTTAGTAAAATACAAAAAAGGAGAAGAGCCAAAATATTATGCAAATGTGCCAATGGTATCTGCAATAATGCAAGCAGTTTCTGGTGAAGAAATGGGAATTGCACTTGCTCGTGAAGGAGGAGTTGCATTTATTTATGGTTCACAATCAATTGAATCACAAGCAGCAATGGTTAGACATGTAAAAAAACACAAAGCAGGATTTATTATAAGTGACTCAAACGTAAAATCAGGAACACCTTTAAAAGATGTTATAGAATTAGTAGAAGAGACAGGACATTCAACAGTAATGATTACAGAAGATGGAACAGCAAATGGAAAATTTATAGGACTTGTTACAGATAAGGATTATAGACTTTCAAGAGATGATAGGAATGCTCCAATAGATAATTTCATGACTCCAAAAGATAAGACAGTATGGGCATATGAAGGAATTAGTCTTGCAGAAGCAAATGACGTGATTTGGGAAAATAAAATTGCATGTTTACCAATACTAGATAAACAAGAAAACTTAAAATACTTAGTATTTAGAAAAGATTATGAGGAAAGAAAAAATAATCCAAATTCTTTATTAGATGAAAATAAAAGATACATAGTTGGAGCAGGAATCAATACAAGAGATTATGAAGAAAGAATTCCGGCATTAGTAGATGCTGGAGTAGATTTAATTTGTATGGATTCTTCAGATGGATATTCTATATGGCAAAAAAGAACAATTGATTTTGTAAGAGAGAAATATGGAGATAGTGTTAAAATTGGTGCAGGAAATGTAGTTGATAAAGAAGGATTTAGATATTTAGCAGAAGCAGGAGCAGACTTCATAAAAATTGGAGTAGGCGGAGGCTCTATTTGTATAACTCGTGAAACAAAAGGTATAGGACGTGGAAATGCATCAGCATTGATAGATGTTGTTGCTGCTCGTGATGAATATCTTGAAGAGACAGGGGTATATATACCTTTATGTTTGGATGGTGGAATAGTACATGACCATCATATTACAATTGCTTTAGCACTTGGAGCAGATTTTGTAATGCTAGGAAGATATTTTGCAAGATTTGATGAGAGTCCAACAAGAGTAATAAAAAGAGGAAATGGATATGTTAAAGAGTATTGGGGAGAAGGCTCAAACCGTGCAAGAAACTGGCAAAGATATGATATGGGAGGAGATAAAAAACTTTCTTTTGAAGAAGGTGTTGATTCATACATTCCATATGCAGGAAGATTAAAAGATAATTTAGCTATAACTGTTGCCAAAATTAAGTCTACAATGTGTAATTGTGGAAGTATTACAATTCCAGAATTGCATGAAAAAGCAAGACTAACACTTGTTTCTGATGTTAGTATTTCAGAAGGTAGCGCTCATGATGTTATTTTGAAAGAAGTAGATAATCAATATAAATAAGAAAAAATCTTTAAAATTTTTTGAAAATGTGTTATTATAAAAATGTGATAAAAATATATAAGGGGGATTTAAATTGAAAAAATTCTTAAAAATTTTTTTGTTAGTAGTTATAGTTTTATTTCTATTAATCCATACATCAAATATCAGTAATGCATTAAGTCAGAATGTATTAAATGAAAAATCAACTGAAAACAGCGTTATTGGACAAAGAAGTGAAGGAAATTATATATTTGATGAACATGAAAATGATAATGAGCAAGAAAATAAAACAAATATAATAGAAAAACAAGAAGATATTGATGTAGTTGAAGCCAATTCTATGCAAAAATCTAGTACATATGTTGGTGATACAACTCATCAATTATTAGAAATTCATTTGGCTAAAAATAGTAGTGGAAAAGGATATGTTTATGGGAAGTTTGTTTTTATAGAGTGGATAGATGGAGCATCTACTGTACCAACTAAAAATCCTACTGTAACACTAAAAAGTGAAGATAATAGCGAAAGTCATGAATGTTTTGTTAAACAAGAGTGGGGGAATACATATTACTTTGACATATTCTTAGATGGAAAAGACTTTAATAAAAAGTATAATTTTGAAGTTACATCAGGAAATGAGAATAATGTATCTGAATATAAAAAGTCAAATATGAAAGTAAATAACCAAAACTTAGGTGAATATGAGGAGTATAACGTATTAATTGAAAAAAATGAGTTATCTTTCAAGAAAATCACTTATGTGGGAGATGCTTTAAGTGAATTAATAAGTTTTGGAATTAATAATATAGATAAAGGTAATACATACATCTATGGTAATTTGGTATATGTAGAATGGGTAAATGGAAAATCTACAGTGCCTGAGAAAAATCCAATAGTAACATTAGAAACAGAAGATGGAAAAGTTGTTAAAACATTATTTATAAAACAAATAAGTGGAAATACATATTATTTTGATGGATATATAGATGGAATTGATATTAAAAAAGACGAAAAATATTATATAAAAACAACGTCTGGTGATAACAAAAATATTTCAGAAAACAAAAAAACAACTTTAAACTTTTCTTCAAAAATAGGAAAATATAGTGATTATGCATATAATGTTTATTTGTATTCAGAGAATACCTTGAAAATAGAAAAAATTGTGTATTATGGTGATGCAACAAACGAAATTACACAACTTAGCTTGACAAATAATGATAAAGGATATAGTTATTTGTATGGAAATGTTGTATATATAGAATGGATAGATGCTAAATCTACAGTACCAGAATATATTCCAAAAATGAAATTAAAATCAATTGATGGAACATATGAAAAAGAAATGTTTGTTAGTCAATTGGTTGGAAATACATATTATTTTGATGGTTATATAGAAGGAATAGATGTAGATAAGCAATATTATTTAGAAATGGAATCAGGAGATTTTAGGAATCAATCAGAAAATAAAGTTACAAAAGTGAATTTTTCTACCCAAAAAGGGCAATATAAAAATTTTAAATATACTATAAACATTGATAATGAAAATATCATTTCACTTAAAGTTCAAAAATATGAAGGGAATATTGTTACACAATTAAATGACATTTATTTAACAACATCTGTAAGTGGACATCCATATCTTGCCGGAACAGTAATATATGTTGAATGGGTAAACGGAATATCCACAGTACCAGAATTTACTCCAATAGTAAGAATTAAATCAACAGATGGAACATATTCAAATGCAATGTATGTAAAACAAGATTGGGGAAATACATATTATTTTGATATTGATGTGAGCAATATAGATGTGAATAAACAATATTATTTAGAAGCTGAAACGGGAGATTTACGAAATACAGTACAAACTAAAGTTGTAAGAGTAAATTTATTTGATAAATATTTAGGAGCAGTACCTAAATTTAAAGGTGATACACAAAATAATGTTATAAAATTTCAGAAAATAAATTATGAAATAGGAACATATGGAATAAGTGGATTAAAAACAATAGGAGATTCAAGAGGACAAGATTTAAAATATTATAAAATAGGAAAAGGTCCAAATGTGATGTTTGCAGTTTTCTCTGTACATGGGTTTGAAGACCAGTGGAATTATGATGGTCAAGAATTGACATATATAGCAGAAGAATTCAAAAATAGATTAGTTCAAGCACAAGATATGAATGTGGAAAATAAATGGACAATATATATATTACCATCAGTTAATCCAGATGGAGCAAATTATGGATGGTCAAATAATGGCCCAGGAAGATTAACATTGCATAGTACTGCACCGGGAAATGCAGGTATAGATTTAAATAGATGTTGGCATATAAGTGGAACCAAATATCAAACATACAGTGGAAGAAATTATAATGGAACAGCAGGATTTCAAGCAAATGAGGCAGTAGAATTAAAGAATTTTTTAACTTCTCATCAATCAACTAATGGAAGAAATATACTAGTTGATTTACATGGTTGGTTAAATGAAACAATAGGAGATTCTGGATTAGGAGCATACTATAGAAATCAATTTGGAATGAGTAATCATATTAATTCATATGGCACAGGATATTTAGTTAATTGGGCAAGAGCAAGTTTAAGAAATTGTAGATCTACATTAGTAGAAATGCCAGCAACAGTATGGAGTCACACAGATGTTGTAAGACAAAATTTTGCAGGTAAATATATTAATGCTACATTAAATATGCTGGGACATGAATAATTAAGAATAAAGCATAAAAATAGTAAAGAATTCTTCAAATGATTTTATAGTGCATTTTGGAGATAGAATGGAGTTTGTTAATGAAACTTAATAAAAGAATTTTAATACCAATTATTATTGTAATAGTTGTAATAGTAGTAGTGATAGCTTTTTATGTGAATTTAAAAAAGATTGAAGAAGATGAAAATAATTTGATAGAAAATCATATAAATAATAATGCAAAAGAAGAAATAGTAAATGAAACTGAGCAAAATATAATAAACGAAAATAATACAGAGCAAGAAAATGAGAGAATAAGTAGTGTGAAAGAACAATACGGGTTTACTGGTGATAACGAATTATATGAAGAAAGTAATAATGAACTATTAATAAAACCAAGTATTGCATATAGAACAGGATTAATAGGTAGTTTGGAACAAAGAATGCCAACATATACTGAAATAAATAACCAAAATGTTGTAGGAGAACCAAATGATGCAGGTATTTGGATTTCGCCATCAAGTAGAAATATATTTTTGAGTTGCATTAATAGCGTGGAAAATTCATATGAAATTGATGAAAATGGATATCTAAAAGTAAAGTCTGAAGCTAATAGTCAGTATGCTGATAAGATAGATGAGATAAAACAACAGAATAAATTGGTTATTGTTGATATGACAGGAATTAATTATATGGTTGATGTGGTTACAGGAGATATTATAAAAAATGAATTTGAAGCTATGGATCCATATCAAGTTTATGAATATGCTGAATATGAAGATGCAAATAAGTCTATTATATTTTTAAATAGTAATGAGAAAAATAAATTAACTAATCAAGAAATTGTTGAAACAATGATGAATGTAATTTAAAAGGTAAATGTAAAAGGGGGTATATTATACAATGTGCCTCCCTTTTAAAGTAGTGCAATTTCACTATTCTGCTGGTATATTAAACTGTAAATTATTAATTTAATGTTTTAAATAATCATAAAATTTTGGTATAAATCTTGATAATGGAAGAAATAAATGATAAAATCAAACCTGAAAGTGAAGAAAAATTTAGTATAAGAAAACAAACTAGGGGATAGAAAGAAAGGATGTAAACAAAATGGCAAAAATAATTAGTTTTGATATTTGGGATACAATAATAAAAAGAAAATGTCACCCAGAAGAGGTAAAATTAGCAACAGCAAGATATATAGTCTTAAAGTATGAAAATAAATTAAAAGACAAATATAACAACATTTATGAAATATTGAAAAAAAGAGATGAAATAGAGGCTGAAGAATGTAAAAGAAATAAAGATGATGGACATGATGATGAATGTAGGATTTTAGACGTTTTTAAAATTTTACAAAAAGAGATTTTTAAAGAAGAAATAGCAGATATTTCAGAAGAATTATTAAAAGAAGAAATAGAACAAGAAAAAAGGGTTATTTTTATAAATCCTGAAATTGTTCCTATCTTTGAAAAATATAAGGATTTAAAAATGTATTGTATTTCTGATTTTTATATGGGAGCAGAGAGTTTAAAGGAATTATTGGATTATTTGCAAATACCTGTAAAAATAGAAAAAATATATAGTTCAGCAGATTATCTATTAAATAAAAGAAGCGGAAATTTATATAAAAAAGCTGAAGAAGAGTTAAGTATAAAACCAGAAGAACATATACATGTTGGAGATAATCAATATTCAGATATTGAAATGGCAAATAGTTTAGGTATAGAAACAATAAAAACTACTAAGACAGAGTTTGTTTTTGTTCCTGAAAAGGGAAGAAAATTTAACTTCGATTTATCATGTATAAAAAAAGAAGAAAAGACTAAATATGATAAATTATTTAATAGTGGAGTTGATTTAGCACCATTATTATATTTCTATGGATATAGTATAGTTGAATATGCAATAAAAAATGGTATTGATAAAGTGTATTACGCAACAAGAGAAGGAGAAACTTTTATAAAAATACACGAATTAATAAAAGAAAATAACCCATTTGGAGTCAAGTTACCAAATAGTGACATTATAGAAGTAAGTAGAATGGCAACATTTTCAGCATCATTAAACGAATTTTCTATTATGGAATTATTACGCTTATGGTCACAATATAGAGTACAAAGTATGAAAGCTTTGTTTAAAACGTTAGCAATAGATATTGAGCCATATAAACAATATTTGGGTAAGTATGATTTGGTTCCAGAAGAAAATATAATTGATCCATGGTTTGATTTAAGGGTACAAAATTTATGTGCTGATAAAGAATTTACAGACAAAATTCAAGTAGAATTAGATAGAAAAAGAAGTGAATTATTAGAATATTTTGAAAAGAAAAAAGGAATAACAAATAATGAAGAACCTATGTTTATGGTAGATATTGGATGGAGAGGAACTATTCAAGATAATTTGGCACATATATTTACAAATAAGAAAATAGGTGGATATTATTTAACGTTATATGATTATTATAATTTACAACCAAAAAACACATATAAATTAAGTTATATAGATGATAAAGATATTAGAAATAATGAAGTAGCGTGTATGATAACTTTACTTGAGTGGATTTATAATCCAGGAACAGGTAGTGTCGTAGAATACAAACAAGGAGAAGCTATAAGGAAAGCAAAATCAGAAGAAACAGACATAGTAAAAGAATATATAAAACCATTACAAGATGGAATGTTTGAAGCTGCAAAGATAATTAATGAATATATGAAATATCATTCTTATGAAGCAGTTGAAACAAAAGGATATGTATATGATTTAATTAGAAAAACAAAAACAAATCCAAGCAAAGAATTAGTAGAAGCATATTATAGTATGGTATTTAATGATACATTTGGAACAGCTATATATGTGGAAAAAGATGATAAATTATCAACAATGCAAAAATTGAATATATTTAAATGTAGAGATTTGCTAAGAAAAGAAATGTGGAAAGAAGCATTTATAATTCATAATGATATAGAATATATGAATGCATTAACAGGAGCTAAATCATTAGCAAGAAAAGTGCTTGGAAAAGAATAAGAAAGGAATGTATACTGAATGCAAGAAGAATATGTCTTATTATATGGAGATAAAAAACCAGAAGATAATATTTGTATTAAAAATATGTTTTCAAATAATCAGCAAATAAACTTAGGTTGGACAGACTTTGATTATAATAAAAATATGAAAACAATTGATGAACTAGTTGAAAAAGGGATAAAGCAAATTATATTTTCAGGCTTAGAAATTGGATGGGACAAGTTAATAAAAGATTTAAAGCAAAAGTATCCTGAGTTAAAAATTAAAGTGATTTGTAATACATTAGATAGTCTATTATATTATGATTATGAAAGGCAAAATTTCTTCAATTTACTAGAGTTATCAAAAGATAATATAATAGATAATATAGCTTTTTTAAGAAAAGGACAATATGAGGTATATAAAACTTTGGGATATAAGTGTTCATTTTTAAGAGAAAATTATATTTTGGAAGATGATAAAAAGTTAAAAATAAAAGAAACTAATGATGTGATAGATATAGGAATATATCCTTTAAATTATACTTGGGACAAAAATATTTTTAATCAATTGTGTATACCTAAATATATAGAAAATTCAAATTTAAATTATAATGAAATAGATGAAAGAATGGACGATTTTGTGAACACTATGGATATAAAAGCTACATCTGATAAGATAGAAACAATTGATGCAAAACATGTACAAGAAAAAGTGGTTAAAAATGACATTAATGTTGCAACATCGTTTACAGAGTATTTTCATACAGTTTTTTGGATTAGTATGGAACAGGGAATTCCATGTATTATAGGTAATACAGCAGATTTATTTGAAAAAGAAGAAGATAAAGAATTAAAACAATATCTTGTGACACTTGCAGAAGATAATAGCATTATTAATTCAAAAATGGTAAAGGATTGTATAGATAATAAGGAACAAATAATGGAATTATATAGAAACTGGAAAAAAGAATATAATAAATTGGCAAGTAAAAGCATAGAAAAGTTTTTAGAAAAATAGAAAAAACGGAGGGTTGTATGCAGAAGTTAAAAAATCTAATAAAAAGATTTGTAAAAAAAGATGGCTTTTTATATAGAATTATTAGAAAAATATATCATGTATTAAGTACAATTAAATATAAAATAACTAATAACAAAAAAATAAAAGAAGAACAAAAGCACTATTCTGAACAAGTAGAAAAAGCAATTGAAAAAATTAAGCAGTATAAAGATAAAGATTATATAGTGTTTTATAATCCAACATGGCTTGGAGTTGCTAATTCAACAAAGGGGTTATTTGAAAATATTGTGCCATTAGAACATGTATATAGTAAAAAAGACATTGATAAATTAGGAAATGCAATTATAGAAAATAATATAAAATCTGTTATATTTAGCCAGATTTGTGATGGTTGGACAGAAACGATTAAGAAAATAAAGGATAAAAATGAAAATATAATTATTAAAGTAATATGGCATGGAAATTGTTATGAATATTTTTCAGATTTTACTTGGAATTTAAATAAGGAAGTAATGAATTTATATAAAGAAAATAAAATTGATAGTTTTGGATTTGTTAGAAGTATAATGTATGAATTCTACAAAAAAGTAGGATTTAAAAGTTATTATTTACAAAACAATGTACATCTAGAAAATATTGAAAGAATAAAAAAAGTATCAAGTGATAAAAGAAAAATTGGAATATATAATGCAGATACAAGAGAATTGAAAAATATATATACATCATTAAGTGCAATAAAATTAGTGCAAAATGCAATTGCAGATGTAGTACCAATAAATGAAGGTGCTAAAAAATTCACAGAGATGTTGCAATTAGAAACTACAAGTATAAATGACTATATTCCAACAGAAGAATTACTAAAAAGAATTCAACAAAATGAGGTAAATATATATCCAACATTTACTGAAAATGCACCAATGTTTCCGTTAGAAAGTTTTGAAATGGGAGTACCATGCTTGATTGGAAATAATAATGATTATTTTGTGGGAACAAAACTTGGGAAATATGTTATTTTAACAAAAGAAGATGATCCAGAATATTTGAAAGATAGAATTATAAATTGTATAGAGCATAAAGATGAAATTATGAAATTATATAGAGAATGGAAAAAAGATTTTGATACAAAGTGCAATAATTGGGTGAATGAATTTGTTAAATTATAAATGAACAGGGAAAAAGAATGAAAAAGAAAAATGTAATTATTATAGGAGCGGGTCCTGCAGGGCTTACAATGGCATATGAATTATTAAAAGAAAAAGGAAATGAAAAATATAATGTTAAAATTTTAGAGGAATCACAAGATATTGGTGGAATATCTAAAACTGTAAAATATAAAGGAAATCGTATGGACATTGGCGGACATAGATTTTTTTCTAAAGATGATAGAGTAATGAAATTTTGGAGTGAGCTGATGCCAGTTCAAGGCAAAAATTCATTTGATGACAAAAAATTAGGAAGAGAAAAAACATTAGTAGAAGGTGGACCAGACCCAGAAAAAGAAGATAATGTAATGCTTGTTAGACATAGAGTTTCAAGAATTTATTACTTAAAAAAATTCTTTGATTACCCAATTAGTATGAGGCTGGAAACATTTAAAAATATGGGATTCGGAAGAACATTAAAAGCAGGGTTTAGCTATTTAGAATCTATATTTGTGAAAAAACCAGAGACGTCATTAGAAAATTTCTATATAAATCGTTTTGGGAAAGTTTTATATAGTATGTTTTTTGAAAAGTATACTGAAAAAGTTTGGGGAAGAAATCCAAGTGAAATATCGGCTGATTGGGGAGCACAACGTGTAAAAGAAATATCTATAACAGCAGTTATAAAAGATATGTTTCATAAAGCATTTGGTAGCAAAAATAAAGAAAATACAGAAACATCTTTAATAGAAGAATTTTGGTATCCTAAATACGGACCGGGACAATTATGGGAAACATTAGCAAATAAGGTTTCAGGGCAAGGTGCTGAAATTAAAAAAGGATATTGTGTAAAGAAATTAAATTTTAAAGATGGAAAAATAGTATCAGTAGAATGTGAAGTTGATGGAAAAGTAGAGACAATTGAAGGAGATATATTTGTTTCAAGTATGCCTATGAATGATTTAATAGCAGGATTTTCAGGAATTGATGTACCTGATAATATCAAAGAAATTGCTAAAAACTTACCTTTCCGTGATTTTATAACAGTTGGACTATTAGTAGATAAGCTAAATCTAGAGAACAAAACAGATATAAAGACATTAGGAAATATTGTTCCAGATTGTTGGATTTATGTACAAGAGCCACAAGTAAAAATGTGTCGTATACAAATATTTAATAACTGGTCACCATATTTAGTAAAAGATGCAGAACATAAAGTGTGGATAGGACTAGAGTATACTTGTGATGAGGGTGATAAATATTGGAACATGACTGATGAAGAGTTTATTAATTTTGCAATTGATGAATTAGCAACAATTAATATAATTAATAAAGACAAAGTTGAAGATTCACATTGTGAGAGAATTAAAAAAGCATATCCAGCATATTTTGATTCATATAAAGATATTGATAAATTAATTGATTATATAAATCAAATTGATAATTTATATTGCATAGGAAGAAATGGACAACATCGTTATAACAACATGGATCATTCTATGGTTACAGCAATGGAGACGGCTAAAAATATTAGAGCAGGTATAAAAAATAAATCTAATATATGGAATGTAAATACTGAAAAAGAATATCATGAAATGAAAATTGATAAATAAAAAATGGGAGAATTGATATGAAATTTGGTTTAATGATAGAATATGATACTAGAAATATAGGTGATGATATACAATCATATGTAACTCAACGATTTTTACCAAGAGTGGATTATTATATAGATAGAAATCATATGGATGAATTTGTTCCTAATACCGAAGAAAAAGTAGCTACAATAATAAATGGTTGGTTTTTGCAATACACATTAAATTGGCCATTTTCACCATATGTAAAACCTTTACCAATTTCGATGCATTTTACGTATAAAGATTGGTTTTGGGATACCACAGATAGAGCATATCATTTGCAAGGCTATGGGTTAGAGTATTTAAAAAGTATTGAGCCAATAGGGTGTAGAGATAGTCATACAGTTAAATTATTAAATAGTAAAGGTATTAAAACTGAATATACTGGATGTATGACATTAACATTAGAACCATTTGAAGGTATAGAAAAGCAAGATTATATTTGTGCTGTTGATGTTAGTGATAAAGTTGTCGAGCAAATTAGGAAAACTACTGATATGGAAGTAAAAGTTGTAACACATACTGTGCCAGAAGATTACTACAAACTTTCATGGGAAGAAAGAATGAAAAATGTTGAAGATTTGTTGAAGTTATATCAAGGAGCAAGAGCAGTAATATCATATAGATTGCATTGTGCTTTACCATGTTTAGCTTTGGGGACATCTGTTATTTTATTAAATGAAGATTATAGAAATGATAGATTTGGTGATTATACCAAATATATTGAATCTTGTAGTGAAGAAGACTTTATAAGTGGAAAAGTAAAATATGATTATAGAAATATACCAACACATAGTGATGAATGGAAAGATTTACGTAAAAATTTGATAAAAAGATGTGAAAATTTTGTAAAAGAGTGTGAAGAAAGTAATGAAGAATATGTTGATGATATAAGTATTAAAGATTATAAAAAATATGTTATAGGTAAGTCTAATTGGTTGAAAAGCGCAACAGTAGAGTCTTATAAAAGATTTGAAAATGAAAAACAAGAAAGAAAAAAAGAAGTAGAAAAAATAAATCAATATATGAAGAATAGAGAGATAGAAATAAAAGAAGAATTAAGAAAGGATAAAGAGGAAATAAACGAAAAGAAAGAGAAAATACAATACTACAAAAAAGAATTTGAAGAAGTGGTAAAAAAGATGGAAAAATATAAAGCAGAAAATGAAGCAATAAAAAATTCAAAATGGTGGAAATTAAGAGAAAAAATAAAAGGTAAAAAATAGTTTGAAAGAGGTAAAAATGCCAAAAATAAGTGTAATAGTTCCAGTATATAATACTGAAAAATATGTTAAAAAATGTTTAAAATCAATAGCAAACCAACGCATGAAAGATTTAGAAATTATAGTAATAAATGATGGTTCAACAGATAATTCAGAAGCTAAGATAAAAGATTTTATCGCTGAAAATCAAAATTTAAAGATAAAATACTTAAGAAAACAAAATGGAGGATTGTCAGATAGCAGAAATTTTGCTATTCCATATGTTCAAGGAAAATATATTTCATTTGTAGATTCAGATGATTATATAAGTGAAGAGTTATATAGTAATCTTGAAAAATATATGGATGAAGACATTGATTTAATAAAATTCAAAATGCAAAAAGTAGATGAAAATGGAAATATATTAGAAAAATTAGATGGTCCAACATTTGAGAAATGTACAGGAGAAGAAGGTTATGAAAAATTATGTACGAGTGACAAGTTTTTAGATCCAGCATGTATATACTTATATAAAACAAAATTTTTTAGAGACAATAATTTTAAATATGAAAAAGGGACTTTTCATGAAGATTTTGGACTAACTTCTTTAATTATATTAAATGCTAAAAATTTTGTATCAACTAGTGAATATGGTTATTATTATGTACAATCAAATAGTAGTATTACAAGAGAAGTTAATTATGATAAAGAAATACAAAAATCAAAAGATTTGTTAAGACATTATGATAATATGATTGAAAAAATTAAGCAATATGACATTAGTGAAAAATCACAGAACTTGATAAAAAGATATTATACCAATACAGTAATATTGAAAGCCAATGATTTGAAAGATAATGACTTACAAAGTTATATAAAACAAATAAAAATAAGAAAATTATATAAAAATATAAAACCATATAATTTAAAACAACTAATTAAAAGAATTATATTAAGATTTAATGTGAAATTATATTTGAAAATCAGGTAAAACTTAAAAATGTAATAGTGGAGATGATATATATGCCAAAAGTAAGCATTATAGTACCATTTTACAATGTTGAAGGATATATAGAAAAATGTTTAGAAACATTAGTAAATCAAACATTACAAGATATAGAAATAATATTAGTAAATGATGGGTCAAAAGATAATTCAATACTAATTGTGAAAAGATTTTTAGAAAAATATCCTGAAAAAATAGTATATCTTGAAAAAGAAAATGGTGGGCTTTCAGACGCAAGAAATTATGCGCTGCCATATGCAAGAGGTGAATATATTGCTTTTCTAGATTCAGACGATTATGTAGAAAAAGATATGTATGAGAGAATGTATGAACTAGCTAAAAAAGAAGATAGTGATATGGTAGAATGTGACTTTTATTGGGAATATCCAGATAAGGAAAAAATTGATACTGGTGTTACTTACTCAGGAAAAAATGAAATGCTTGAAAAGGTTAGAGTTGTAGCATGGAATAAATTAATAAAAAAAGAGATACTTGATAAAACTAAAATACAATTCCCAAAAGGATTAAGGTATGAAGATGTGGAATTTACATATAAATTAGTACCATTTTTAGATAAGGTATCATTTTTAAAAAAGCCATGTATACATTATGTGCAAAGAGATGGCTCAATATCAAATGTACAAAATGAAAGAAACGGAGAAATTTTTGATGTTTTAGAAAATGTAATAGAATTTTATAAAGAAAATGATATTTATGACCAATTTAAAAATGAATTAGAATATGTTTATGTGAGATATGCCTTTTGTAGTTCTTTGCTTAGAATTGTAAAAATACCAGATGAGAATTTGCAACAACAATTATTGGATAAGACTTGGAAAAATGTAACTACTAAGTTTCCAGATTGGAAGAAAAATCCTGTGTTGAAGAAGAATAAATCTTTAAAGGATTTATATCTAAAAACAATAAATAAGACAACTTATAAAATTTATTGTACAATTTTGGGACTAATATAGATTAAATATTGCTAGAATATTATATTAAATAATTTTTTGTACCTTGTTGTCGCAACCTTTGATTGTAAACAAAAAATTAAAAATTTTCTGTTTTGTATAAAGAAGGTTGCTTCAATCGCACTCGCTTTCGCTCGTTTGGTCGCTACGCGGTACTGCAAAATTATTTAATATAATATTCTAGCAAAGAAATATGAAATAGTAAAGATGAATAAATACAGATTAATTTAAATAAGGAAAAATAAAATTGATAGAAAAAGGATGAAAAGATGAATGTAATTGAAAAAAGAAAAATAAGAGTAGAGGATTTCTTGTGTTTATTAGTAATAATTTGTCCAATTTTAGATATAGTAAGTTTTGTATTTAGAAATACATTTGAGACAAGTATTTCACCATCAACTTTTTTAAGACCAATAATTCCAATTGGTGTAATGATATATTTGTTTTTTAAAAAAGATAAAAAATTCAAAATATATACAATTGGCATAGGAATTATGTATTTAATATATGGTTTAATACATTTATACATATTTGAAAAGTTAAAAATGGGAAGTAGTTATAGCAATGTAGTACATGAAGCACAATATATAATAAATTATTCTTTCATGATTTTGAATTTATTTTTGTTTATATATGTATTTAAAGATAAAAATACGGATAAATTGAAAAATAGCGTAATAATCTCTATATATATTTATATAATTTCTATCTTTATATCTATATTAACAAATACATCATCAAGTACATATATAGAAGGGATAGGAAAAAAAGGTTGGTTTGAATCAGGTAATAGCATAGGGACCATATTAATTTTATCATTATTTATATATATGGCGTTATTAAGCATAAAAAAATATAGAAAAGTTATAATACCACTTATAATTTTATTGGGAATATTTTTAACAATATTTTTAGGGACAAGAGTTGGGTTATATGGATTTATTTTAGCTTTGATCGTATATATGATTGTAGAGATTGTATATAAGTTGATTGCAAAAGCTAAGATAAATAAAAAGGTAATTGCTTTATGTGTTTTTGGAGTATGTACAGTAATACTTGTAATTGTGGCAGTTGGTTCTACAACTCTTCAAAGGAGAAAACATTTAGAAAGTATTGAAGGAAATATAATAGATGAAAATATAAATGCAGAAGCACATGTAACAGGAAGTATATTAGAAATAAGAAATAAAATAATTAATGGAACATTAGAAGAAGGTTATATGAGTGATGCAGAAAAGAAAAGTATATTAGAATTATATGATACATGTAATAGAATGCAAATAACAAATAACGACCAAAGAAGTCAGCAATTAATATATAATGTAATATTAGTGAAAAATCAAAAAGATCCATTAGCAATTTTATTTGGAAATGGATATTTAAATAATTTTAAGGAATTAGTAATGGAAATGGAAATACCAGCATTTTTATTTAATTTTGGATTAATTGGTTTTGCATTATATTTTGTACCATTTTTATTAATATTTGCTTATGGTTTATATATAGGAATAAAAAATATAAAGAAGATAGATCAAGAATATATGATGCTAATTTTAGGAGCGGGATTTGTATTTGCAATATCATTTTTTGCAGGGTATACATTCTTTAATTCATCTTCAATGATTATAATAGTAGTAATAAATGCATTATTAGTGAACAAAATGATTAACTTGAAAAAGGAGTTATAAATGAAAAAAGTTGTATTTGGAATAACAAGTTTAACTATTCGGTGGGGCAGAAAGGGTATTAGTTGATATAGTAAATAAATTAAGCGATAGTTATGATATAACTATATTTACAATATATTCAGATGGTGAATTAGAAAAGGAACTATCATCAAAAGTGAATTTACAAACATTATATAGTAAATCATATAACCAACTAAATAAATTTCAAAGAAAAATTAGTATGCCTTTAAAAGTTTTATTGTTTAAAAACAATATAGCTAAAAAACAATTAAAAGGAAAATATAATGTAGAAATAGCTTTTTTAGAAGGACCAATTACTAGAATTTTTAGCTATAAAAATAAAAATGTTAAAAAAATTGCATGGATACATAATGACATATCTAAGGTTTTTGGTGCGGGATTTAAATCTAAAATAAAAAGAATTTTAGATAGAAAAATATATTCTAAATATAATGAATTGATTTTCGTAAGTAAAGACAATATGAAAAAATTTAATGAGATATATTCAAATGTAAATGTAGAAAAAAAAGTAATTTACAATTATATTGACAACGAAAAAGTTTTAATAAAGGCAGAAGGTGAACAAGATATAAAATTTGATGAAAATGTAACAAATTTTGTAACAGTTACAAGATTAGTTGAGCAAAAAGCAATAGATAGACTAATTAAAGTACATAAGAGATTAATTGATAGTGGATATTATCATAAAATATATGTTATTGGTGATGGACCAGAAAGAGAAAAATTAGAGAATTTAATTAAGATAAATAATGTTAATGAAACATTCTTACTATTAGGCAAAAAAGAAAATCCATATCCATATATTAAAAACGCGACATATTTTTGTTTGTTATCAAATTTTGAAGGCTATCCAATGGTATTGGAGGAAGCTAAAATATTGAAAAAGTTTATAATTATTACAAATACAGCATCAAGAGAAGTTGTACAGAAATATGATAAGAGTGTCATAATAGAAAATAATGAAAATGCTATTTATGAAGGTTTGAAAGAAGTTTTAGAACATAAAGCAGAATTGTTAAAAAAATTGGATGATAATAAATCTTATGATAATCAAGAGATAATCGAAAAAATAAGAGAATTATTGTAGAAATTTAGTAAAAAAGGTAGTGAAAATATGAAGGTATCTGTTTTAACTGCAACATATAATAGAGCTGAGCTTTTGAAAAATTTATATAATTCAATATTAAAAAATATAAAATTTGGATTAGAAATAGAATGGTTAATAATGGATGATGGTTCAACAGATGAAACAAAGGAAGTTGTGCAAAATTTTCAAAAAGATGTTGAAATAAAGTATTTTTATCAAGAAAATCAAGGTAAAATGGTTGCAATTAATAAATTAGTAGAACAAGCAACTGGAGATTTTATACTAGATTGTGATTCAGATGACTATTTTACTGATAATGCTTTTGAAATAATGAAAAAAGCAATAGTTGCGAGCAAAAATGAACAAGATATTTATGGTTTATGCTTTTTGAAGTTTGACCAAAATGGAAAAAATATGGGAAATAATTTCAAAAATAAGAAAACAACCATGTTTGATTTATATTTTAAAGAGGGAGAAACAGGAGAAAAAGCTATTTTATTTAAAACTGATATTAGAAAAAAATATAAACATGAACTTGAACATGGAGAAAAATTTGTTACAGAAGCTAGAATGTTTCATAAAATGGATGAAAAATATCAAATGATTTGTATCAATAAGCCGATTATGATATGTGAATATCAAAAAGATGGATATACTAAAAATATTATAAATGAATTTAAAACTAATCCATTTGGATATTATAAGTATTTTGAAGAAATTCTGCAAAAAGATTTTAAAGGTGTGACTTTTAATAAAAGGCTATATGTTATAAAACATTACATATTGTTTAGTTATTTAACTAAAGCTAAGAAAAATTTGAGAAAAATCAAAAATGTTGAGAACAAAATTTTATTTTCAATATTGTATTTGCCAGGAGTTTTAAAAACTAGAATAAAATTTGGTTAGTTACAATACAGGAAGTATAATTTTATTAATAAAATTATTGTAAATTTATTAAATAAATGATAAAGTATAAATAGGCGCTTATCATTTATTTTTTTATTTAAAAATTATATATTTCAAAATAAAAAATAAGGGGGAATATTCTAATGAAAAGCACAAAGATTAAGTACATTTTAATTTTATTCATAGTTTTTATCGGAGTAGTATTTAGTTCAAATATATATGCGGCAGATGACATTATAGTAATATTAGATCCAGGTCATGGAGGAGATGATGTAGGTGCTGTAGCAGGTGGAATACAAGAAAAAGATGTTAACTGGAAAATAGCAACTAAGGTAAAAGAAATTTTAGATGCAGAACCGGGAATAACAGGAATTTTATCAAGAAACGAAAATGAATGTCCAGATTTAGCTGAAAGAGCACAAGTAGCTAAAAATAATGGTGCAGATTTATTAGTTAGTTTTCATATAAATTCTAGTACAAATTCTAGTGCAAGTGGATCAGAAGTATATATCACAGCAAATACTAATTCAACAAGATTTTATCAGGCGTCAAACACTTTAGGACAAGCAGTATTAACTAATTTAGCAAAAGTTGGTGTCCCTTATCATATTTATAGACCAATAAGAAAGTATACAGAAGAAAATAGATATTATTCAGATGGATTTTTGGCAGACTGGTATGGAATAATTAGAGAACCAATGTATTTCGGAATACCCGGAATGATAATAGAACATTGCTATATAAGTAATCCGTTTGATAGAACAAATTACTTAAATGATGTTAAAATTAATCAAATGGCTGAAGCAGATGCAAAGGCAATTATAGCAAATAAAGAACTTTTTAGAATCAATAGAGAAGATAATTTTACAAATAGTGAAATTTCAAAATTAGAAATTAATTCAGATAAAACACATTTGACAGGTGAAGCAATAATAATAGATTGGGTTAATGGAATGCAGACTGTACCAAGTGGGTTACCAAATATAAAATTAGTTTCTACAGATGGTAAATCAACAGTAAATTGTTTTGTATCACAAGTATGGGGTAATACATATTATTTTGACATATGGCTTAATGAATTGGATAGTAGTAAACAGTATAAAATAGAAGTATCAACAACAGATAAGGTGAATGTACCAGTACATTATACAGTAACTCCTAATTTAGGAGCATCAAAAGGAATTGGAGAAGATAATACATATTATTATTCAATAAAAGATAATGCAATAAATAAAGAAATAAAAGAATATGTGGGAGATATAAATTCAGAAATAATATCTTTAAATACATTAAAATTATCAGAGAATAATTATTATATACAAGGAAATATAGTAGTAGTTGAGGTGGTTGATGGAGAATCAAGCCTACCTAGAGTAAATCCAGTAATAAAATTAAAATCAACAGATGGAACTATTAATAAAAAATGTTTTGTTAAACAAGAAAATGGAAGTACATATTATTTTGATAAATCTATAAAAAATATTGATTTATCAAAAGAATATATTTTAGAAATAGTTTCTGCAAATGAAAGTAATGTTTCTGAAAATAAAGAGCAATTAATTAACTTTGATAAATTGCCAGAAACTATTGGAAAATGTCAAAGCGAAAAGATATTAAAGATTAGAAATGGAAAATTAATATTTGAAGATTATACATATGTAGGCAATATAAATAGTGAACTAAAACAATTTGATGTAGGAATAGGAACAGCAAATGCAACATATGTAAGTGGAGAAGTAATAGTAGTAGAATGGGTAGATGGAGTATCTACAGTACCAGAAGTAGCACCAAAAATGAGATTCAAAAGTACAGATGGAACAATAGATATGGAAGTATTTGTAACAGCAACAGGAACAAATACATACTACTTTGATAGATATATAGAAGGAATAGATACAAATAAAAAATACTATTTTGAAATAGAATCAGGAGATAGTAGAAATGTATCAGAAAATAGAAAGATGAATGTATATTTTTCAAATACAAAATTTGAAAATACAGTAGTAGGAAAATATAAAGGACAAAGGATAAGATTAAAAGGACAAGAAATAACATTTGAGAAAGATACATATGTAGGAAATATAAATAGTGAGCTAAAGCAATTTAATGTAGGAATAGGAGTAAATAATTCAACATATGTAAGTGGAGAAATAGTAGTAGTAGAATGGGTAGATGGAAAATCAACAGTGCCAGAAGTTGCACCAAAAATGAGATTTAAGAGTACAGACGGAACAGTAGATATGGAAGTATTTGTGACAGCAACAGGAACAAACACATACTATTTTGATAGATATATAGAAGGAATAGATACAAGTAAACAATACTATTTTGAAATAGAATCAGGAGACAGTAGAAATGTATCAGAAAATAGAAAGATGAATGTATATTTCTCAAATACAAAATTTGAAAATATAGTTGTAGGAAAATAAGGATTGAAAGGGGAAGAGATATGAGTAATAAAAAGAAATTAATAAGTGCTATATTAATAATAATTTTATTGTTCCAAATGTTAACACCTGTAGCTATGGCATCAAATGAAAATAGTGATAGGGATGAAGAACTAATTGACGAAAACAATAATATAGTTTTTGAAGACGAAAAACTAAAAAATGCTTTAATAGAAAATGGATTTGATACAAATGAAGATAAAAATATTTCAAAAGAAGAAATGGAAACAATAACCGAGTTGAATATTAGTGATAAAAATATAAATGATATTCAACCATTAAGATATGCGATAAATTTGATAAGTTTAAGTGCTTATAATAATAATATAAGCGATGTAACAGTTTTTACACAGTTACCAAAAATAGAGAGTATTAATCTATATAGAAATAAAATAGATAATATAGAAGTGTTTATTAATTTGCCACAGCTTCAATATCTAGATGTTTCAGAAAATAATATTGATTTAAATTTAGATGAAAATATAGAACTAATTAATAAATTAAACGAAAAAATAAGTAGTTTTTATTTTACAGATAATAGTTGGAGTATAGAAATAGAAGATGAATTGTTTAAAGAAAAATTAGCGGCTTTTTGTGATTATAACGGTGATAGTGAAATAAGTAAATATGAGGCAAGTAGAGTAACCTATATAGGAATAACTGATTGTGAAGTAATAAGTATAAGTGGAATAGAAAATTTTACTAATTTAAATGGTTTAAATTTAGATAATACATATGTAAGTGATATTAGTGCATTAAAAAATCTAAAAAAATTAACATGGATAAGTTTAGTAAATACAAATATTGATAATATGACAATATTCAATGAATTAGATGGATTAATATCAATAAATATAGAGGGGACAAAGATAAATTTATCCATAAATAAAAATTTTGAAATATATAATGAATTGATATCAAAGGGAGTTTATATAAATGTAGATGATACAAGTGAGATAATACAATTTAAAAACCAAGAGTTTAAGCAAGAATTAGTAAATAATAGTTATTTATATTTAGATAGAAACCAAGATAAAGAAATTTCAAAAATGGAAATGCTATCATTATCAAATATTACAATAAATAATATTAATTATTTACAAGACTTACAAGATGCGATTAATTTGAAACAGTTAAGTATATATGATTATAATCAGGAACAAAAAAGCTTAGATTTTACAGATTTACTTAATTTTAATAAATTAGAGAGTTTTGAAATTTCAAATGCAAAAAAATGGGAAAACTTAGAGCAACTATCAAAACTTACTAATTTAAAGAAAATTAGTTTTAGTGTTGCATATGATGACCCTAATACTGTAATTGATTGTTCTTTTTTAGAAAATCTTGATAATTTAGAAGAAATATATTTTTATGTTTCAAAATTAGATAATATACAAGTATTACAAAATTTAAAGCAATTAAAAAAATTAAATATTACAATAATGTCATATATAAATAATGAAAAAAATGAATTTGATGTAATAGATTGTAAAGAATTTAAACATTTAGAAAATTTAGAGGATTTATCAATAAGCAGTTCAGATATACAAAATATAAATGAGCTTGTAAGTTTGAAAAAATTAAAAGCATTAAGCTTATCAGGAAGTTATGACAAAAAAATTGATTGTGCTGAATTATTAAATTTTGCTAATTTAGAGAAATTGCAATTACAATCTGCTTATAATTTAAAAAATATTGATAAATTAGGGGATTTAATAAATTTAAAAGAATTGTTAATGAATAGTCTTGATAATCAAGATATGGCGTGGTTAGGAAAATTGACTAATTTAGAAACATTAAATATTTCAGGAGATTTAGGAGATGTATCAAAATATTTACAAAATTTGAAAAAATTAAAAGAATTAAATATATCGCCAAATAACTGGGAATCTAATCGAATTATCTATTTTAGAGGAATGGATAGCCTAGAAACATTGATGATAAATGGTGGGGGGAATGATGTAAGATTCGACTTTGATGGAATAGAACTTTTAAAAAATTTAAAAGAAATATATATTTCTTCTTATAATCCAGCTAGTGCAGAAAATGGAGCAAAAATAAAGGAAATACCAAATCTTGAGAAACTTTCATTATATACATATTATAGTAATTATAGTGATACATTTGATTATGAGTATGTTGACATATCTGACTTTGCAAATAAAAACTTAAAAGAATTAACAATAAGTGGAAATATAGAAGATATAGCATCTTTATCAGAGTTGAAAAATTTAGAAAGATTAGATGTAAATAATTATGCATTGAGCTACATAGATATAGAAAAATATTTGAAAGATGTAGGGAATATTCAAGTGAAAAATAAATTTACTATGAGAGGAACTATGAATTATGATGCAAAAGTGATTATATGTGGACAAACTAAAAATATTGATTTACAAGAAGAAAATATTGTAGTAAATAAGATGACAGATGAAACTTCTAATTTATATAATGCAGATGAAGTGTCTTTACAAATTGGCAACAATTATTCTACATATCCAAATATTCAATATGAAAGAAGTCAGGTTACAATTGATGGATTTAATGTTAATATAAGAGCAAATGAGTTTGGAGAGCAAGGCTGTAGCACTAGAATACAAAGAAGTCTAGATTATTATAATCAATCAAAAATAGCATTTGATATTACTATATATATTAATTGGTTAAATGCTATACAAGAAGATAGTGAAACTGAAATAAATATTCCAGATGAAAATTTTAAGAAAGTTTTGCTAGAAAAATATGATATTGACGAAGATAAAAGAATCACAAAAAATGACATGATGAATATTGAATATATAGATATATCATATTCTAATATTTCAAACATTCAAGGAATGGAATATGCGACTAATCTAAAACAATTGAATGCTGCACATAATAATATATCTGATTTAAATCCAATAAAAGATTTGAGAAATTTAGGATATATAAAGTTTGAGCATAATAGGATAAAAGATATATCACCTTTAAAAAATTTTACAAATATGGAAATTAGAAGTTTTTCTAATAACTTTATAGAAGATATAACACCTCTAAAGGAATTTGATCCAATTGTAGCTAGACAAATCGACTTTATGGGTAACTATATTGATGTATCAGAAGGAACAGAAAATAGAAAGGTGCTAGAAGAAATAGGATTAGATCAATATGCAGTGATTTGTTTTGAAATATCTCAAAAATACAAAAGTTCAGATGAAAGAAATGAAGTTCTAGAAATAAAAGATACATTAAAGCAAAAACTAATTTCTTATGGTGTAGACAGTAATAATGACGGAAATATAACAAAAGGCGAAATGAATGATTTTAATTGTGGAGAAACATCTAGAGAAGGTGGAATGTTTGACTACTGTGAATTAGATTTGTCAAATTTAGGATTAACAGATAAAGATATACAATGTTTAAAATATTTGAATTGTATAACAGGATTAAATTTATCAAATAACAATATAACTGATGTTTCGCCATTAAAATATATAGGCTCTTTAGATATTTTAAATTTATCACATAATAATGTTAAGGTGAATACTTTAGTAGGACTTGATAATTTAAATGAATTGGATTTATCATATAATAATATAGAGAATATAGAAGGGTTAGAGAAATTAAAGTATGAAACAGGTGGATATGGTTGGTTTGCTGGTGGAGATGGAAATCTTAGAATGATAGTGATTGACCTATCTAATAATAATATAAAAAATATATCAGTAATAAAAGATTTAAAAAGAATATCAAAATTAGATTTGTCACATAATAAAATATCAGATATATCATCTTTGAAAGATTATAATTTTACGTGCTATGAATATAATGGACAAGTAGATGAAATGTTGGAGTTGTTTGAAGAGATTAATCTAACTTATAATAATATAGACGTAAATAATCAAGGAAACAAAGAAGCGATAGCGACATTTACAAGTAAAGGAATACCATTTATATATGATAATCAAACTGTAATGCCAGAAGGAACATATATAGGAAATATAAATAGTGAATTAAAAAAATTTAATGTAGGAATAGGATTAAATAATGCAACATATGTAAGTGGAGAAATAGTAGTAGTAGAATGGGTAGATGGAGTATCTACAGTACCAAAAGTAGCACCAAAGATGAGATTTAAAAGCACAGATGAAACAATAGATATGGAGGTATTTGTGACACCAACAGGAACAAATACATACTACTTTGATAGATACATAGAGGGAATAGATACAAATAAAAAATACTATTTCGAAATAGAATCAGGAGATAGCAATAATGTATCAGAAAATAGAGAGATGAACGTATATTTTTCAAATACAAAATTTGAAAATACAGTAGTAGGAAAATATAAAGGGCAAAGAATAAGATTAAAAGGACAAGAGATAATATTTGAGACAGATACATATAAAGGAAATATAAATAGTGAACTAAAGCAATTTGATGTAGGAATAGGAACAGCGAATGCAAAATATGTAAGTGGAGAAGTAATAGTAGTAGAATGGGTAGATGGAGTATCTACAGTACCAGAAGTAGCACCAAAAATGAGATTCAAAAGTACAGATGGAACAATAGATATGGAAGTATTTGTAACAGCAACAGGAACAAATACATACTACTTTGATAGATATATAGAAGGAATAGATACAAATAAAAAATACTATTTTGAAATAGAATCAGGAGATAGTAGAAATGTATCAGAAAATAGAAAGATGAATGTATATTTTTCAAATACAAAATTTGAAAATACAGTAGTAGGAAAATATAAAGGACAAAGGATAAGATTAAAAGGACAAGAAATAACATTTGAGAAAGATACATATGTAGGAAATATAAATAGTGAACTAAAGCAATTTAATGTAGGAATAGGAGTAAATAACTCAACATATGTAAGTGGAGAAATAGTGGTAGTAGAATGGGTAGATGGAGTATCTACAGTACCAGAAGTAGCACCAAAGATGAGATTCAAAAGTACAGATGGAACAATAGATATGGAAGTATTTGTAACAGCAACAGGAACAAACACATACTACTTTGATAGATATATAGAAGGAATAGACACAAGTAAAGAATACTATTTTGAGATAGAATCAGGAGACAGTAGAAATATATCAGAAAATAGAAAAATGAATGTATATTTCTCAAATACAAAATTTGAAAATATAGTTGTAGGAAAATATTATGATTATAATATAAGACTGCTAGGGCAAAAAATACTGTTTCAAAAAATAGTATAGAATAGAGCAACCGGGTAAAAAAATCAAGTAAAATAGGAGGTGATATTTCAAAAAAATACTCAGAAGACTAATAAAGAACAAAAGATGAAAAATAATCATAGAAAGGGGATTAAATAAGTATGAAAAGAAAAATAATAGGGAGTATTTTAGTAATAATACTTTGTATGCAAGTATTAATACCAACAGTTTTAGGAGCTCAAAATGTAGTTACTGATGAAATAACTACAAAAACTACAGATAATGATGAAGAAATACAATTTGAAGATACTAATTTAAAGAATTTATTAATTAAAAATGCTAATGTAGATAAAGACTCAAATGGTATTATCACATTAGATGAATTAGAAACATTAACAGAATTAACCATTAATACACAAATCAATAGCTTAAAAGGATTAGAAAATGCTAAAAATTTAACAACATTAAAATTTGATACAGATGAAGCATATATATTTAGTGATAATTTCTTTAGTAGTATGACATCTGTAAAAAATATAGAAATAAAAGATATAGGAAATGATAATGTTAAATTTTTGAGTAACTTAAAATTAGAAAGTTTGACTATAAGTAATTCAAAAAATGTTTTAGATTGGTCAGCATTAAAAACTGCTAGTATTAAGCAATTAAAATTAGAAACTATTAAATTACAAGATAATAGCAATTTAATGGAAATTGTAAATTCTAAGGAATTAGACAACACGGAAATAACTTGTTGTATACATTATGATGTTGATTTAGGAGAAATTAAATTAAATAGTAGTGCAGTATACCAATTGATTGATGTTGCACCAGTTGTTTACGAATATGATAATCCAGATGGAAGATTTAAAGGAGATATAAATACACATACAAAATCTTCACCTTCTGACTTTGATGATAATTTAGATATAGATGGATTTAATAAAACTGTAACAATTAATACATCTAGAGTGGGTTCAACATTTTCAAATGTTGTACTTACACCAAAAGCAGCACCTTTTAATGTAGAAATAAATTTCACTTGGAAAATAGTAGCAGATGGAGATAAAAGTAAAGAAATTGTGTTTGAAGATGAATCTTTAAAACAATATATGATTGAAAATTACGATGTTGATAATGATAAAAAAATTACTGAATATGATATGAACCAAATAGGAGAATTGAATATATATAATGCTAGATTAAATAGTTTAGTCGGATTAGAAAAGTTAAACAATGTAAGAAAAGTAAATATTTCTACTATTATTACAACAGATTTATCACCACTTGCTAATTTGGAAAATATAATTCTTTTAAGAATATATGGACAAAATGGATTTGATTTAAATGGATTAGGAAACTACCCAAATTTAGTAAATTTATCTTTGGGAATGAACAATAAAGGAACAGGACATTCAAAAATTGGTCAATATACAAATTTAACTACATTAGACTTAGGAAATTGTAAAGGTATTGACACATCAGATTTAAAAACTCTTAATAAATTAGAAAATTTGACGTTAAGTTATTCAAATATTAAAGATATCGAATTTGTAAAAAATATGCCAGAACTAAAGGTATTAAATATTTATAGTAATCAAATTACAAATGTAGAACCATTAGTTACATTAACAAAATTAGAAACAGTAAGTATGACAAGTAATCCTATAGATACAACAGAAGAAAAAAATAAAGCAGTAATAGAAACTTTAAGACAAAAAGGTGTAAATGTATATGTAGATGAAACAAAAGATATTACAGAAACAATAAAAGATGAAAATTTGAAAGCATATTTGCTAAAAAATTTTGATACCAATAAAGATGGCAAAATGTCAAGTAGTGAAGCTGTAGCAGTTGTTTCGCTAGATATAAGTAATCAAGAAATTTCAAGTTTAGAAGGATTGCAAAGTTTTATAAGTCTGATAGATTTAAATGCTCAAAATAATAATATTACTAATTTAGTACCATTATTGTATTTACAAAGAATTGAAATAGTTAATTTAGCAAATAATAAACTTGATATGAATGATGCCATGACTAAAAAAGTTATAGATACATTGATTGATACAGAAGTTAAAGTAAATTATGAAAATCAAAATATAGATCAAGGAGAATCATCAGGAGAGCAAGAACAACCACAGCAACCAGAAGATAATACATATGTAGGAAATATAAATAGTGAACTAAAACAATTTAATGTAGGAATAGGAGTAAACAATTCAGCATATGTAAGTGGAGAAATAGTAGTAGTAGAATGGGTAGATGGAGTATCTACAGTACCAGAAGTAGCACCAAAGATGAGATTCAAAAGTACAGATGGAACAATAGATATGGAAGTATTTGTAACAGCAACAGGAACAAACACATACTATTTTGATAGATATATAGAGGGAATAGATACAAATAAAAAATACTATTTCGAAATAGAATCAGGAGACAGCAATAATATATCAGAAAATAGAAAGATGAATGTATATTTTTCAAATACAAAATTTGAGAATACTGTAGTAGGAAAATATAAAGGACAAAGAATAAGATTACAAGGACAAGAAATAACATTTGAAGCAGATACATATGTAGGAAATATAAATAGTGAATTAAAGCAATTTAACGTAGGAATAGGAGTAAATAATTCAACATATGTAAGTGGAGAAATAGTGGTAGTAGAATGGGTAGATGGAGTATCTACAGTACCAGAAGTAGCACCAAAGATGAGATTCAAAAGTACAGATGGAACAATAGATATGGAAGTATTTGTAACAGCAACAGGAACAAATACATACTACTTTGATAGATATATAGAAGGAATAGATACAAATAAAAAATACTATTTTGAAATAGAATCAGGAGATAGTAGAAATGTATCAGAAAATAGAAAGATGAATGTATATTTTTCAAATACAAAATTTGAAAATACAGTAGTAGGAAAATATAAAGGACAAAGGATAAGATTAAAAGGACAAGAAATAACATTTGAAGCAGATATATATGTAGGAAACTTAAATACAGAATTAAAGAAATTTAGTTCAGGAGTAGGAACAGGAAATGCATCATATGTAAGTGGAGAAATAGTAGTAGTAGAATGGGTAGATGGAAAATCTACAGTACCAGAAGTTGCTCCAAAAATGAGATTCAAAAGTACAGATGGAACAGTAGATATGGAGGTGTTTGTAACAGCAACAGGAACAAATACATACTATTTTGACAGATATATAGAAGGAATAGATATAAGTAAAGCATATTATTTTGAAGTGGAATCAGGAGATAGTAGAAATGTATCAGAATATAGAAAAGTTAATGTGTATTTTACAGGAGACTTTAATAACAAAATTATTGGTGCATATGGTATTACTTATATGATAGTTTTGGAAAATAATGCGATGAAATTTAAACTTTTAGATAAGAGCTTTCCGTTAATGATGAATGCAAATGAAGAAGAAACATTTAATTTAGTAAATGCACAAAGAGTTGCTAATGGAATAGCACCATTACAAGTAGATACAAGATTACAACTTTTAGCAAGAAGAAAAGCTGAAGATATGGTGAGAAATAATTATTTTGACCATATATCACCAACATATGGAGATCCTTTTGAAATGATGACAACTGCTAGAATATCATGTTATACAGTAGGAGAAAATATAGCAGGAGGTGCAAGTAATTCAATAGCAGTTATGTTATGGATGAATTCTGCTGGACATAGAGCAAATATATTAAATTCAGCTTATAATTATGCTGGAATGGGAGTGGTTGAAGGTGGACCATATGGAAAAATATATGTTCAAATCTTTATGGGAGCATAATTAAAATTATATATAAAGTTCTAGCTTATTACTTTAATAGGCTAGAATTTTTTTGGAATATATTGTATGTAAAAAATGTATAAAAAAAGTTGAAAAATGTAATATTTTGATATATACTAAAGAGGAAAAATGAAATGAGGTGTACATATGAAAAGAGTAAACATATTATTAAAATTATTAATAGTAATATTTACAATTTTTATAGTAGAAATAATTAGTGAAAATTTGAGTATTACATATGCAGCAACTACAAGTTATGATATTAATGCAATAAATGAATCGAAATATCCGGGTTATAAAGAAATGTTACAAAAAGTGCAAGCACAACATCCAAATTGGAAGATTAAGCTTTATTATACTGGACTAAATTGGGATAGTGTAATTGAAGGAGAGTATGGAGGACATTTGGGAAGTCCAATTAATTTAATTTATGATACATATAGTGGTGAATGGGTGTGTCCAATCTGTGGATATGTTAGATATGATGTATCTAAAAGATGGTTTTGTGCTTCTAAAGAAGCAATTGCATATATGATAGATCCAAGAAATAGCTTAACAGATGACTGGATTTTCCAATTTCAAGATTTAGCCTCTACAGTTGGAGATAGAGAAGCAGTTAAAAAAATGGTACAAGGTACTTTTTTAGGAACAAAAGAGTCCTATATAGATGCAATAATGCAAGCATCTGTCCAAAACAATATAAGCCCATTTCACATTGTTTCTAGATTAAAACAAGAGCAAGGAGCAGACGGTGGAGGAGCAATGAATGGATATGTATACACTACTGAAACGGGAGAAAAAGTAGTTGTATATAATTTGTTTAATATAAAGGTAAGTGGAAATGATACACAGGCAGGGTTATTAGCTGGTGCTAAATATGCATATGAACAAGGTTGGTTTTCGGTAGAACAATCAATTATTGGAGGAACACAATTTATAAAAGATGGATATATTGATGTTGGCCAAAGTACATTATATTTTCAAAAATTTGATGTTATAGAGCAAGGGGGATTATATAATCATCAATATATGGCAAACCTTACAGCAGCAAATACTGAAGGAAATACAATGTATTATGGATATAAAAATAATGGAATTTTAGATAGTTCTTTTGAGTTTATAATTCCATTGTATGAAAATATGCCTACATCTCCATGCCCAAGACCACTAAATGATGACGAAAAATATGAGGGAAACATTTCAAGTGAAATAACATCATTTGACGTTGCAAAAAACGAAAGTGGTGCTGAGTATATAACAGGAGATATTGTAATAGTAGAATGGATTAATGGAGAGTCAACAGTTCCAAGAACAATACCAAAATTAACTTTAGAATCAACAGATGGAACAGTAATTAAAGAATTATATGTTACTCAGAAATTTGGTAATAACTTTTATTTTGATGGATATATAAATGATTTAGACAAAACAAAAAGATATATAATAAAAGCAGAATTAACTGAAAATTCAAATATTTCTAATAATAAATCAATGACAGTAAATTTACCAAATAAGAACTTTAGCAATAGTACATGTTATATAACAAATAATATATTATGTTTAGGAACATATGAAGGTGGCTTGACACATCAATTATATGATATTACATTAAATCAAACAGAAGATGGGGCATATTATATAAGTGGAAATGTAATGCTGATAGAATGGATAAATGATTTATCAACAGTACCTTCAGAAGTACCAAAAATGACATTAGTATCAACTGATGGTACAGTAAATGAAGAAATGTTTGTAAAATATGATTCTTTAAATAATTACTATTTTGATAAATTTATAGATGGAGTTAATACTAATAAAACATATCAAATAAAAATAGAATTATCAGAAGAAAATAACGTTTCAAATAATAAGACAAATATTCTAGGGTTAACTGATTCAACATTAGGAAAATTTAAATATAAAGATATGCTAATAGAAGATGGAAATATATGCTTTAAATATGAAGGTAGTGTAGAAAATGAAATTCAAGAAATTGCTTTACATGAAGTAAGTGAAACAAGCCATTATATTAGTGGAAAAGTAAAAGTAACTGAAAATGTAGCAGGAGAAACTGTGAATCCAGAGACAGTTCCTACAGTTACAATAGAATCAACAGATGGAAAAGTTAAAGAAACACTATTTTCTAAACAAGATTCAGGAAATATATACTATTTTGATGGATATATTGATGGTTTAGATAAAAATAAAGAATATCAACTTTATATTGAACTAACAGAAGCAAGTAATATTGCAATAAATAGAAAAGCAGTTGTAAAAATTTCAAATAGAAAGTTAGGAACAATAGGAAAAGTTGATGTAATTATAAAAGATAATAAATTAAAATATCAATACGACGGAAATTTAACAAATGAATTGAAAAAATTAATTTTAAATAAAACTGAAGAAGGTAAATATTATATAAGTGGAGAAGTAGTTGCAATTGAATGGGTGAATGAAGAATCAACAGTTCCAATTGATATACCTAAGATTACTTTAGTAAATACAGATGGAAATGTAGCTATGGAAGCCTTTGTTACTCCAACAGGAACAAATACATATTATTTTGATAGATATATTGATAATATAGATACTACTAAACAATATGAATTAAAAATAGAATTAGTAACTGAATATAATATTTCAATTAATAAGGAAAATGTAATAGATATTTCTAAGATAAAAACAGAATTAGGTGAATATAGAAATTATAAAGTAGTAATAAATAACAAAAATATTTTATTTAAAGATAATAGTTATGTAGGAAATATAAATAGTGAACTGAAACAATTTAATGTAGGAATAGGAGAAAATAATTCAACATATGTAAGTGGAGAAATAGTAGTAGTAGAATGGATAGATGGAGTATCTACAGTACCAGAAGTAGCACCAAAGATGAGATTCAAAAGTACAGATGGAACAATAGATATGGAAGTATTTGTAACAGCAACAGGAACAAACACATACTACTTTGATAGATATATAGAAGGAATAGACACAAGTAAAGAATACTATTTTGAGATAGAATCAGGAGATAGCAATAATGTATCAGAAAATAGAAAGATGAATGTATATTTTTCAAATACAAAATTTGATAATACAGTAGTAGGAAAATACAAAGGACAAAAAATAAGATTAAAAGGACAAGAAATAACATTTGAGAAAGATACATATGTAGGAAATATAAATAGTGAACTAAAGCAATTTAATGTAGGAATAGGAGTAAATAACTCAACATATGTAAGTGGAGAAATAGTGGTAGTAGAATGGGTAGATGGAGTATCTACAGTACCAGAAGTAGCACCAAAGATGAGATTCAAAAGTACAGATGGAACAATAGATATGGAAGTATTTGTAACAGCAACAGGAACAAACACATACTACTTTGATAGATATATAGAAGGAATAGACACAAGTAAAGAATACTATTTTGAGATAGAATCAGGAGACAGTAGAAATATATCAGAAAATAGAAAAATGAATGTATATTTCTCAAATACAAAATTTGATAATACAGTAGTAGGAAAATATTATGACATGAATATTAGATTATTAGGTCAAAAAATACTATTTGAAAAATAATAAATTTGGTTTAATTACATTAATTTAAACATAGAAAAAATAGATGATTAGTATAATCGAGAAAAATTGCGAAAAAGTAGTATAATAATTACTTTTGGCGCAATTTTTTCTTTAAATCTATTTGACATCAATAGAATTTATGATATAATTATACCAAAACAAAAATACACAAAAGGAGCAATAAAATGAAAGAAAATGACAATGAAATCGCAATAAAAGTTGACCATGTATATAAAAGTTTTAATATATATTATGATAGAGCAAATACATTAAAAGAAAGAATGTTATTTTTTGCAAGAAATAAAAGAAGAGAAAAAAGAGAAGTACTAAAAGATATAAACTTAGAAATAAAAAAAGGAGAAACAGTAGCATTAATTGGAGTAAATGGAAGTGGAAAATCAACACTTTTAAAATTAATGACACAAATCATATTTCCAAATAAAGGAACAATAGAAACAAAAGGAAAATTGACATCTTTATTAGAATTAGGTGCAGGATTTCACCCAGACTTTTCAGGAAGAGAAAATATATATTTCAATTCTTCAATATTTGGTTTAACAAAAAAAGAAATAGATGCAAGATTAGACCAAATAATAGAATTTTCAGAATTAAAAGATTTTATAGATAATCCAGTAAGAACATATTCATCAGGTATGTATATGCGTTTAGCATTTTCAGTAGCAATTAATGTAGATGCAGACATTTTATTAATTGATGAAATCTTATCAGTAGGTGACCAGCATTTTCAAGAAAAATGTTTTAATAAAATGCGTGAATTAAAAAAAGAAGGAAAAACAATGGTATTTGTTACACACAGTATGGAATCTGTTAAAAATTTGTGTGATAGAGCAGTATGGCTTTATGATGGAAAAGTAAGAATGGATGGAAATACAGATGAAGTAGTTAAAGAATATCTTAGAGTAACTACATAACCATCAAAGTATTTTACTTTAAAGACAATTTTATAGTAAAAATAATAAAAAAACAGGAGCAAGGAGAAAGATAATGAATATATTCCAAAAAATATACAATTATAGAGAACTTTTAAAAACAAACGTAAAAAAAGAAATAAGAGGAAGATATAAAAATTCTATATTAGGAATTTTATGGTCTTTTTTAAACCCATTATTACAATTAGCAGTATATTCTGTTATATTTGGTGCATTACTTGCAGGAGGAGACAAAACATATCATATATACATATGTGTAGCATTAATACCATGGACATATTTTACAACAACTATAACACAATCAGCATTTACGATAATAGGTAATGGAGATATTATTAAAAAAGTATATTTTCCAAGAGAAATATTACCAATATCAGTAGTTACAAGTGGAGCAGTCAACTTCTTAATATCTACAATAATAATCTTAGCATTTGTATTAGGAGCAGGTTTAGGTATAACAAAATATATTTTATTGTACCCATTTATATTATTAATACAATACATTTTGCTATTAGGAATCTCATTTATAGTATCATCAGTAACAGTATATTTCAGAGATTTAGAGCATATTATAGGGGTTGTATTAATGGCAGCATTTTATGCAACGCCAATAGTATATAGATTATCAGATTTACCTGCAAACTTACAAGTAATAATGCAATTAAATCCAATGACACATTTAATTAATGCATATAGAGACATTTTCTATTATCACCAAATGCCAGATATGAAAATGCTACTAATATTATTAGGAATATCATTAGTATTAACAGTTATAGGATATTTTATATTTAAAAAATTACAAAAAGGATTTGCAGAAGAATTATAAAACAGGGATTAGGGGACGGTCCTTAAAATCCCTGTTTTTAGGGATTAAGGGACGGACCTTGAATTTGAAAAGTAAAATGGAGGAGATAAATATGAAAAATATAAAAATATTTGCTTGTCCCACAGCTGAAAATTTTACGAAAGAAATATGTGATTATTTAGGCATTGCAGTAGGGAAAATAAATCATATGAAATTTAAAAATGATAATAATTTTGTACAAATATTAGAAACAGTTAGGCAAAAAGATGTATATATAATACAAACAACACAGCCTCCAGTAAATGAAAGAATAATGGAATTGTTGATAACAATAGATGCAGCAAAAAGAGCATCAGCAAAAAATATAAATGTTGTGTTGCCATATTTTCCATATTCAAGATCTGATAAGAAAGATCAATCACGTGTTCCTATTACAGCAAAATTGATGGCACAAATTTTAGAAGCAGCAGGAACAACTAGAGTAATTACTTGTGATTTACACAATCCAGCAATACAAGCATATTTTAATGTTAATTGTGATAGATTAACAGGAGAATATTTATTAGAAACATATTTTAAAGAAAAAAATTTGGATAATATGGTAATTGTAGCAACTGATGCAGGAAGTTCAAAAAAGGCATATAAATATTCTGAATATTTCAAATGCCCAATAGCATTAGTGGATAAAAGAAGAGAAGGAAATGATGATAGGGCAATTGCAAGTACAATTATCGGAGATGTTAAAGATAAAAATGCAATAATTTTTGATGATGAGATTGATACAGCAGGTTCTATGATGGAAACAGTTAAAGTTTTGAATAGATTTGGAGCAAAAAATATATATGCTGGATGTACACATGGAGTGTTATCAGGTCCAGCAATTGAAAGAATAAAAAATTCAGAAATCAAAGAATTAGTTATTACAAATACAATACCACTTCCAAAAGAAAAACAAATAGATAAAATTAAAGTTTTATCAATCGCACCAGTATTTGCAGAAGCGATAAAAAGAATACATAATGAAGAACCTTTAGGAGAAATGTATAGAATGGATAAAATATAAAAACTGACGTGAAAGAAAAGGAATGAATTAAATGAACTCAGAAATAGAAAAAGTAACTCTAAAAGATATTAATATGAAAAACATTAATTGGAAAACAATAAAAGGATTATATCTAAACTATAAGGAAATAGTAAATTATTTGTTTTTTGGGGTTTTAGCAACAATTGTTAATTTTGTGTCTTACTTTATATTTGCTAGAGTGTTAAAAATAGATGAAGTAATCGGTAGCGGATTATCTTGGTTTGTTTCTGTTTTATTTGCATATGCAACAAACAAAATATTTGTTTTTGATAGTAAAACAGAAACCAAAAAAGAATTGCTAAAAGAATGTACATCATTCTTTTTAGCAAGAATAGTTTCAGGAATAACTTGTGATGTTGGAACTTTTGCTTTAATGGTAAAAGTATTTCATATAAATGATATTGTATCTAAAATTGTAACACAGGTTATGGTTGTTATAGTTAATTATGTATTTAGTAAGTTTGTTGTATTTAGAAAAACTAGCGTTGGAAAATAATTGCAATTTTGTGCTTTAGGAGGGAATAAGAGTAAAAATGAAAACAGTATCAGTAGTTATACCAATGTATTATGAAGAAGAAGTAGCAAAAGAGTGCTATGAAAAAGTAAGTAATGTATTAAAAAATTTAGAAGAAAAATATGATTATGAAATCATATTTGTTAATGATGGAAGTAAAGACAAGACTTTAGAAATATTGAAAGATATTGCAAAAGATGATAAAAGAGCAAAAATAATATCATTTTCAAGAAACTTTGGACATCAAGCAGCAGTAACAGCAGGTCTAAAAGAAGTATCAGGAGATGCAATAGTAATAATAGATGCAGACTTACAAGATCCACCAGAATTGATACCACAGATGCTTGAATTATGGGAGCAAGGAAATGAAGTAATATATGGAAAAAGAAAAACAAGAAAAGGTGAATCTGCTTTTAAATTATTAACTGCAAAGATGTTTTATAAAACACTAAATGCATTATCAGATGTTGAAATTCCAAAAGATACAGGTGATTTTAGATTAGTTGATAGAAAAGTTGTAGATGTAATAAATTCACTTCCAGAGCATAATAAATTTTTAAGAGGATTATTCAGTTGGGTTGGATTTAAACAAGAAGCATATGAATATGAAAGACAAGAAAGATATGCAGGAAAAACAAAATATCCATTGAAAAAAATGTTAAAGCTTGCATCAGATGGAATAATTAGTTTTTCAACAAAACCACTAAAATTAGTTGGTGCATTAGGTATAGTTTCTATAATAATTTCAATAATTTTATTGATTTATGCATTAATATCATATATATTTAAACTAAACCAACTTTCAGCAGGCTGGACATCAATAATTGTAGCAGTGACATTTTTTGCAGGTGTTCAATTACTTTCATTGTGGATTATTTCTGAATACATAGGTAGAATCTATGATGAGTCAAAAGGAAGACCACAGTATATAGTTGATAAAAAGATTAATTTTGATAAAAATTAAAAATATACAAATGTAATATGAAAGTTTTTGTAATTAAATTTAATAGAAAAAGCTAGTAAAGAACGAATGGAGATAAAAGGATGTACGAAATATTAGAGGATGGAAAAAATAAATCAAAACAAAGAAACTATAGGATATATAAAGATCCAGAGAAAGTTTATGATGAATATTTTTGTCATGGTATAGAGGGTAGAGATGAGTTGTTAGAAGGAATAATATTTTTCTCACATAATAGTGAAATTGCAAGAATACAAAAAACAAATTATAATAAAGTCATAAGAAATAAAAGTGAATTAGAAAGGACAGTAGAAAGGGCAACAGACATATACTTGCAGTTTTATAGATTTGTTGATTTGAATGATAGAGATAAAGTTCCACATTATTATCACTTAGAAAATGAAAGAGACTTGAAAAATAATATTGAAATGCAAATAAGAAATAAACTAAAACAATTAGAAAATTCAAATGATGATTATATGTTTATTTCAAATCAAGAAAGAAGTCAAAATCCTCAAAGATATGATGAAGATGGCGAAAAATGGTATGAAAGACTAAAAAGAACTAAAGAAGAAAAAGAAGTAGAGCGTTTGGCACAAAAAGAAAATAAATTATATCAAAAAAAGCTAGAAAGCAGTTTCTCTGTAGGTTATGATAACATTGTAGCAATATTGGAAAATTTAGAAATAGATCCAGAAAACAGAGAACAATTAAAAGGATTGATAGATGAGCAACTAAAAGATATAATAAAAAAACAAACTGGAGATGGAAGAATAAAAAGACAAGTAGGGGAAAAGTATTTTAATACTAAAAAAATTAGAATAGAAGATAATCGTATTCTTTATTCGGCAAGGGAAAAATTAAGATATGCACATTTTCCAGAAGGTTCAAATCCGGATAATGTACAACCATATATAATAAGACATTGGACAGAAAATGTATATGACATATTGAACTATTTAAACAATTTAGAAAAATCAGATAAAATGAAGTATTATAGAATTTGGCTGCATACAAGAATTGCTAGATTAAAGAATAGAGGACATATAGATGATTCAGTAAGAGAGGAAATAGAATTGTTGACTAAACAAGGAGAAAATGTAAAAGCATTACAGAAAATAAAAGAAGAAAGAAAGAAGAAAATGGAGGAAATTCATAAAGCAAATCAGGAAGAAGAAAGATAAGTTTTGAAAGAACAATATTAGTAGATAGGAGATGATAGAGCTTGAGCGAAAATAAAAAAAGAATACTAACAGGAGATAGGCCAACAGGAAAATTACATATAGGACACTATTTTGGTTCTTTGAAAAAAAGAGTAGAAATGCAAAACTCTGGAGAATATGATATGTACATACTAATTGCAGATGTTCAAGCATTAACAGACAATTTTAATAATCCAGAAAAAGTAAGAAAAAATGTTAGAGAACTTGCAATGGACTATTTATCATGTGGGATAGACCCAGAAAAAACAACAATATATATCCAATCAATGATACCAGAAACAGCAGAACTAACAGTATATTATTCAAATTTAGTTACAATAGCAAGACTAGAAAGAAATCCAACAGTAAAAACAGAAATAGCACAAAAGAAAGAACTATTTGGGGAAAGTGTAACATATGGATTTTTAGGCTATCCTGTAAGTCAAGCAGCAGATATAACAACATTTGAAGGTGAATTAGTACCAGCAGGAGAAGACCAAGAGCCTTTAATTGAGCAATGTAGAGAAATAGTCAGAAAATTTAACAATATATATGGTGAAGTATTAAAAGAACCAAAAATAGTATTATCTGATGGAAAAAGAATAAAAGGCTTAGATGGAAATGAAAAAATGGGAAAATCACTTCGGAAATGCAATCTATTTATCAGATAGTGAAGAAGAAATAACAAAAAAAGTAATGAGTGCAGTAACAGACCCTAATAGAATAAAAAAAGATGATTTAGGAAACCCTGATATATGTATGGCATACTATTATCATAAACTATTTTCAAGCAAAGAAGAAGTTGATACAGTATGCTCAGAATGTAAAGCAGGAAAAAGAGGCTGTGTAGCATGTAAAAAACAATTAGCAAAAAATATCATTGAATATTTAAAACCAATAAGAGAAAAAAGGGCATATTATGAAGCACATCCAGAAATAGTAGATGAAATATTAAAACAAGGAACTGAAAAAGCAAGAAAAACAGCAAAAGAAACAATGAAAAAGGTAAAACAAGCTATGAAGCTAGACTATTTTGAGTAATGTCTCAGTGGGGACGTTTCTCATGCGACATTTTGTCTATATTGGGACACATTAGTGTTATAATGTAATTTGATAGGAGAAAAATGATGGGATATTTAGATAAAATACTTAATAAAAGAAGTCAACAAGGCATAGACATATTCAATAATTCTTTTAATAGTAGAGAAAAAGGATATACAATTACAATTTTTGGAGTAGAAGAACAAGGACTTAAGGCGAAACATAGGAATGGAGAAATAACAAAATTAATGTTAGCAAAAGCAATAAAAGTTAGGGACGGAGATGCCTTAATGGTAGATTTAGCAGATGATATTGCATTTGAATTAAAGGAAGGACAACAACCAGATGATAAAGTTTTGCAAGCAGTAGCATATGAATATGAACGACAAAAAGTATTGAAGAATAAAGCAATATGTGATTATTTAGGGATAGTTAATTATACAGATAAAGGATATGAAATAACCCAAAAAAGTCAAAAGGTTGATCAATATGTTAATCAAAATGTTGTTCCAAAGATTTTAGAACAAAGAAAAGCAAGAGAAGATTTTATAGCAAATAGACATGCTCAAAGGCAAGAACAAGAAAAAGAACGAGAAAGAAAGTTTTTAGAAAATTTGGATGCTAGAGGATATGTGGCACAAATGCAAGAAACAATGAAAAGAAGAATAGAAAATCCATATCTAAGAAAGGTAGGACAATATAAAATAAACGGTAAAACATATGAAGATTATGATGGGATAAATATTCAAACAGGCGATATTCTTAGAATAAGAAGATTAGATAAAGTAGGAAAAGATGGAAGTGGAACATATCTATATCAAGGATATGTGCATTCAACACTAAATGAAGATGATGCAGAAATTTTAGACGAAGGTATACCAATGGGAATACCTGTATGTTTTGATTTACCTAAAAGATTTTCTGATATTGAAATAGTTAATAATCCAGAAGAAATAAGAACAATTTTAGAGTTATTAGCTAATGCGGAAAAATATAGTAATCGAGAAGGTTTATCTTATATAGGTGGAATAGACAGAAATGGTAAATTAAATCATAGTGCAGAACCAGATTCTTTAGGAATTGCAAATGCAATAAAAAGATTAACTCAAGAGTATGCTAAAAATAACGGAAAGACCAGATAGGAGTAATAAAAAGTATGTTTACAGATTATACAAAAATTATTATAAAATCAGGAGATGGAGGAAATGGAGCAGCAACCTTTCGCCGTGAAAAATATGTAGCAGCAGGAGGACCAGACGGTGGAGATGGCGGAAAAGGTGGAGACATCTATTTCCAAGTTGACAAAGATAAAAACACATTAATTGATTTTAGATATAATAAAAAATTCAAAGCAAAAAATGGAGAAAATGGAAGCGGAAGCAATTGCAATGGTAAATATGGAGAAGATTTAATTATAAAAGTACCAATAGGAACTGTTGTAAAAGATGCTGAAACCGGAAAAATAGTTGCAGACTTATCACATCCAGACCAAAAAGAATTAATACTAAAAGGTGGACGTGGAGGAAGAGGAAATTCACATTTTGCAACATCAACAAGACAAGCTCCTAGATTTTCAGAAGATGGAGAAAGAGGAGAAGAAAAAGAAGTAATACTAGAATTAAAATTACTTGCAGATGTTGGATTATTAGGTTTTCCAAATGTCGGAAAATCAACATTTTTATCAGTTGTAACAGATGCAAAACCTAAAATTGCAAACTATCATTTTACCACATTAGAGCCAAATTTAGGTGTAGTAAAAACAAAAGATGGAAATGGATTTGTAATTGCAGATATTCCTGGAATTATTGAAGGGGCAAGTGAAGGTGTTGGACTTGGAATTCAGTTCTTACGTCATGTTGAAAGAACAAGATTATTACTACACTTCTTAGATGTGTCAGGACAAGAAGGAAGAAATCCAGTAGAAGACTTTTATGCTATAAATAAAGAATTAGTAAAATATAGTGAAAAACTAAGTAAAAGAAAACAAATAATAGTAGCAAATAAAATAGATGTAATTCAAGATGAAAGTACATTAAAAGAAGTAGAAGAATTAGCAAAAAAAGAAAACTTAAAATTATTTAAAATATCAGCAGCAACAAGACAAGGTGTACAAGAATTAATAGACTATGTATCAGAAGAATTAAAACAATTGCCAAAAGAAGAATTGGTAGAAATAGAAGATAGAGTAATATACACACTAGAAGATAAAAAAGACCAATGGGAAATCAAAAAAGAAGGCGGAGTATTTATAGTAACAGGAAAAGCGGTAGAAAGACTAATGGGAAGAATAAACATAGAAGACAATGAATCAATGTACTATCTACAAAAATCTTTGAAAAACATGGGAATAGAAGACAAATTAAAAGAAATGGGAGTATGTGAAGGAGACACAGTAATACTAGACGGTTGGGAACTAGAATGGTACTAACCGGGATTTGGGGACGGTCCTAAAAATCCCTTGTAACAAAAATTGAATAAAAATCATAAAATAAACCATAGGAGGCAAATGATATGGAATTTATATTAAATACCATATTTTGGACATTAGCCCTTTATGGTTTATTTGAAATTATAAAAACAATTATATATATAACTACATATACAAAAATGCAATCAGATGGTATATACATAATAATAGCAGTGAAAAATCAGGAAGAAAAAATAGAAGGATTTTTACGTTCGATTTTATTTAAAATTTTATATGGGAAAGAAGATTATTTGAAAAATATAATAGTAGCAGATTTAAAATCAACAGATAAAACAAAAGAGATTGCAAAAAAACTTTCAAAAGAATATGATTGTTTAAAAGTCTTGAATTGGAGAGAATGTAAAGATATTATAGATAATATTGATGATGTGAATAATGAATTACATAAAATCCAAAAAAACACTTGACACAATTGGAAAAATATGGTATAAGAGAAATTGATGATATATTGTACAATATAAATTTATTTCAAAATTTTTGATCACTAATTTCCAAAAAAAAAAAATAAAAAGTTGAAAATTATAAAGGAAAAGAGCGAAAAGTAGTAGAAAATAGATTAGAATCAATAAATTTACTATAAAATAAATATTGCTTTTGCAGTACTATAAATATATAATGAAAGGAGCAAGAAAATGATAGTATATACATTATATGATTATTTTAAATTATATCCGTATGTTTTAAAAAAAAGAGATAATAAATTAAGTGATAATAGCCAAAAATATAATCTAGAGAAAGCTAATAACATAAAAATAAGGCAACATCATAAACATGATAAATTATTTAGAGATATACTAAATAGCAATAAAGAAGTAGTGAAATTAATAAATAGATATGTTGAACCAAAAGAGCAAATAACAGAGGATATGATAGAAAAATATGATACAAAATTTTTAACTAATATATATGAAGAAAAGGAGGCGGATATAGTATATAAATTAAAAGGTAAAGAAATTTTCTTTTTAGTGGAACATCAAACAAGAGTAGATAAATTAATGCCATATAGGATTTTGGAATATAGTTTAGAAATAATTAGGACAAGAATGAAAAATATAAATGAAAGCATTGAAAAAGTCGGAATTCCAAAAGTAATACCTTTGGTAATTTATACGGGACAAGCAAAATGGACAGCAAAAGAAAAATTAGAAGAAGTGCAAGTAGAATTTGAACATTTAAAAGGAATAGATGTAATAACCGGATATAACTTAATAGATATACGAAATGAACAAGAAGCTATAGAAGATGGAACAGCAATTGCAAGAATGTCGGTTATCGAGAGAAAAAATAATACAGAAGATATAATTGAAGTTGTAAAACAAATGTCGAAACATATTAAAGATAAAGATGATAGACAGGAATTTGCAAAAGAAATTAAATATTTGTTGAGTGATAAACTAACTAAAGAAGAGATAGAAAAAATTGAAGAAATATTAATAGAAAGGGAAGGTGAAGAAGCTATGTTACATGCACAGATGGTAATAAGAAGAGATTTTGAGAAAGCAAAGGAAGAAGGGAGGAGAGAAGGAAGAAAACAGGGAAAAGAAGAAATGAAAAAAATGCAGTTAAAAGAATTAATTAATATGGCAAAAGGTTTTATTAAAGAAAATGTCAGTGTAGATGTTGTAGAAAAAATAACGGGACTTAAAAAAGAACAATTTATGTAATTCATATAAATATAAAAATTGGTTAATATCCATTCAAAAAGGAAAACCAATTTTTTATTATCTAAAATAGTTAAAATTTTAAATTAATAATTTGTGAAATTTAACATACTATCAAATACAAGAATAAAATGCAACTTGAAATGATGCAAGTTTTATGATAAACTGTATAACGTTAAAAAGGAATGAGAAATAAATGGAAATTATTGGAGAAATAGGAACAATAATATATCAAAATGATGTAAATGGTTATACAATAGCTGAATTTGAAACTGAAGAAGAAGAAACAACAGTAGTTGGTTATCTTCCTTTTATTCATGAAGGAGATAGCCTAAAACTTTTTGGAAAATTTGTCGAACATAAAGATTATGGAAGGCAATTTAAAATAGATACATTTGAAAAACTTATGCCAAAAACTGCAAAAGCGATAGAAAAATACTTAGCAAATGGAAATGTTAAAGGGATAGGTGAACAATTAGCAAAGAGAATTGTCAGAAAATTTGGAGATGAAACAATCTATGTCTTTAAACATGAACCAAGCAGATTAGCAGAAATTAGAGGGATTTCAGAAAATAAAGCAAAAGAGATGGCTGAAGACTTTGTTCAAAATTGGGAAGTTTGGCAAATAGTAGGTTTTTTAGAAAGATTTGGAATTGGTGCAGAAAATGCAAAAAAAGTCTATGATTTATTAGGTGTAAATGCAATAGAGCAAATAGAAAAAGATCCATATATATTAATTGATATAGCACGTGGTGTGGACTTTAAACAAATTGATAAAATGGCTTTAGATTTAGGAATTAGTTATGATAATGAAAAAAGAGTAAAAAGTGGTATAAAATATGGGTTAATTAGAAATACAAATAATGGTCATAGTTGTGTTTTGAAAGAAAATTTAATTGAATTTGTGATTTCACTTTTAGATGTAACGACTGAAAATATTGAAGACAATTTGATTTCTTTAAGTGTAAATAATGAAATTGTATTAGAAGAAAGAACTAATGTGGAAACTGACGAAGAACAAGAATATGTGTATTTAGCTTCATATTATAATGCAGAAGAAGAAATTGCATTTAGAATAAAAAGACTTCAAAAAGCAAAAAATATGAAAAAAGTTGCATCAATAGAAAAAGAAATTAAGAAAGTTGAAAAAGAATCAAGTATTGAACTATCAGATAAACAAAAAGAGGCAGTAAAATTAGTAAATGAAAATAATGTTGTAATAATAACAGGAGGACCAGGAACAGGAAAAACTACGATTATAAAAACAATTATAGACATTTATGAAGAAAAAGGTAAAAAGGTGGTTTTGGCAGCACCTACACGGAAGAGCTGCAAAAAGGATGACAGAGACAACTGATAGAGAAGCATCTACTTTGCATAGACTTTTAGAAATAGGAAAAATAGATGAAGATAGTTTATATAAAAATGCAGGAGATTATGAAGGAGCACCAATAGATGCAGATATCATAATAGTTGATGAAATGTCTATGGTAGACATGTTTTTGATGAATTATCTGTTGAAATGTATATATCAAGGAACAAAATTAATATTAGTTGGAGATGAAGACCAACTACAATCTGTTGGTCCAGGAAGTGTGTTAAAAGATTTAATACATTCAGAACAAGTAACAACAATTCATTTAGACAAAATATTTAGACAAGCTGCAAAAAGCAAAATAATACTAAATGCACACCAAGTAAATCATGGAGAACCTTTTGTACAAAAAGAATCAGAAGAGATTGAAGAAGAGAGAAAACAAGACTTTTTCTTTATAAAAGAAACATCGCAAGAAAAAATGCTTGCACAAGTTATTTCTTTATGTACAGGAAGATTAAAGAACTATGGGAATTATGATTTTTTTCAAAATATTCAAGTACTTTCACCAACTAAAAAAGGTATGTTGGGAACAAAAGAACTAAATAGAGCATTACAACAACAGTTAAATCCAAATGATGATAATAGAGTAGAAAAATCAAGTATGGGTGCTATATATAGAGCTGGTGACAGAATAATGCAAATAAAGAATAATTATGATATGTATTGGGAAAAAGAAAAAAATGATAAGTTAGAAATGGGAAGCGGAGTATTTAATGGAGAGATAGGAACAATTACTAAAATAGATGAAAAAGAAAAGCAAGTTGAAGTACATTTTGATGATGATAAAGTGGCTTGGTATGAGTTTTCTGAATTAGACCAAATAGAACATAGTTATGCTATCACGATACATAAAGCTCAACGGAAGCGAGTTTGACGTTGTAATTATGGTTATACCACCAACTGCTCCTATGTTGTTAACTAGAAATTTGCTTTATACTGGAATAACTAGAGCAAAGAAACTGTTGATAATTGTTGGTATGGAAAAAGTGGTTGAGTTTATGATACAAAATGTGGATAGCAAAAAAAGAAATACAGGTTTAGAATATAAAATGAGAACAGGGATTTAGGGGACGGTCCTAAAAATCCCTGTTATAGGAAGAAGGTGAGTGTTAAAAATTTTTATGATAGAATTTTAGATTTAGTTTATCCACCAGTGTGTGGAATTTGTGGAAAGTTTAATCAGGATTTTTTATGCAAAAAATGTCAAAAGATGCTAGAGGCAGAAGCAAAATTTGAAATAGATCAAGTTGATAATCAAGAATATTTTTTCGAAAATCATTTATATATTTTCAAATATGAAGGGATAATAAGGAAGTTAATTCTAAATTACAAATTTAACGAAAAATCATTTCTATATAAAACCTTTGTAAATTTTTTGTTAAAAAATGAAAAATTCTTTAAAATTTTGAAATCTTATGATACAATAATTCCAGTTCCAGTAAGTTCGGAAAGAATGAATGAAAGAGGCTATAATCAAAGTGAATTGTTAGCTAATGATATAGTAAAGCAAATTATTGAAATAAGTTCAAATCATATGTTAAATGGAATTTTAATCACTCAAAAGGACAATATACAAAAACTTAAATGTGAATGTGTTACAGATTGTCTTATAAAAAATAAAAATATTATTGAACAAAGTAAATTAAATAAAGAACAGAGACAAAAAAATATACAAGGTGTATATATTTTAAGGAATGAAGAAAAACTAATTGATAAGAAAATATTATTAATTGATGATATATATACAACTGGAAGCACAGCAAATGAATGTTGTAAAGTTTTGCAAAAAGCAAAACCTAAAAAAATAGATGTATTTACACTAGCGAAAGATTAAAAAATATAAAAAATAGATAGAGATGTGTCCCAAAACGGACAAAATGTCTCATGCAGAAACGTCCCAAATGAGACATGGACAAAGGAGGAAACAATGGAAGATTTAGTTGAAAGTATTTTAGATTATATACGTTCTGATTATACAGACTATGCAGTAATGATAAATGGAGAATGGGGTTCAGGTAAAACTCATTTTTGGAATAATAAAGTTAGAAAAAAAATAGAATCTATGCAACTAAATGGTAGAAGATATACAACGATTTATATGTCTTTATATGGTATATCAAATTTAGAGGAAATTAGTAAAAAAATATTCATTGAAACAACACAATTAATGGACAAAAACTTGAGAAAATTTATGAATAATAATGAACAAACAACAATTCCTGAATATGCAAAAACAGGGATTGATATGGCAAATTTATTTGGAGTAACACAAAATGGAGATAAATTAGATTATGCTGAATTTTTCGCAACTGATGATAAGGTTTTATGTTTTGACGACTTAGAAAGAGCAAATGTTGATGTTATTGATATTTTAGGATATATAAATAATTTTGTTGAGCATGACCATATAAAAACAATAATAATTTGTAATGAAAAAGAGTTATCAACAAAATTAAAAAGTTCAAATTTAGAAATGAAAACATTTATTGCAACATATTTATTGGATAAACAAAATGAATTGACAAAGGCAGATAAACCAATTGTTGAGAAAATACAAGAAAAAATAGAGCATGTTTTTGATAAGGCAAATGATTATGAAAGAATTAAAGAAAAATTAATTGGTGAAACTTTTGAATATGCTCCAAAATTTGATTATATTATAAACGGAATTTTAATGAGATACGAAAGTAATCCAGATTTAATTAGATTTTTAAGAGAAAACACACGACTTATCATATCAACATTTAATAAGAGTGGAACAAGAAACTTAAGAATTTTAAAACATGCATTAAATGATTTTAAAAAGATATATGAGATGGTTAGTAAAGCATATCCAAACACAAGTAACAGGGTAATGCAAACAATGTTGATATTTACAATAGCTGTTTCTTTTGAGATAAAGGCAGGAAAAGTAACAAAGGATAAATTTGTAAATATTAAAGATAATGAAGAATATAAATCAATTTTAGTATCTTCTAGAATTTTAATGGATAATAGGCAGTTCTATATAAAAGAATTTGATAATAATTATTATTATAATTTTAAATCAGATTATCGATTCTTTAAATTTATAGAATATTATGTTAGAACACGTATCTTTGATATGAAAATATTTAAAGAAAACATGGAAACTATTATAAATACAATAGATACGGAAAATTTACCAGCATATAAAAGATTGTTGACTGAAGAATATTGGAAAATAGCAGATGATCAATTTGAAGGTGTAATAGAAGAAGTATATAATGATGTAAAAGAAGGAAAGTTAGAACTAATAGATACAGTAAAGATATTTGCATATTTTAGTTATTTTTCAAGAAAAGGATTAATAAATTATGATTTAAAAACACTAAAAAATACATTTTTTACAGGAATGAATTTAGCTTCATTAAAATCTGAATATTGTCCAAATCCAAAGGAGGAATTAGGAAAAGTAGCGATAGATGAATTAGAAGAAGATATGGACGATATTTTAAAACATTTTAATATGTTAAATGACCAATTATTAGATAAGAAGTATAAAGAAATAACAGATGATGTAATGAAATGTATTCCAATGAAAATGGAACAATTTTATGAAAAGTTTGATAAGCAATGTATGGATATACCAATATTTAAATATGCTGATCCATATCAAGTATTCCAAAGAATTTCATGTGCAAGTAATGAGGATATTGTTCTAATTAAAGAAAAACTTGTAGATAGAGCAGAAAGATATACAAAACAGATAGAACCTGAAATGAAGAATATAAAACAACTAAAACAAATTATTGATGATTATTTGAAAGGAAAAGATCCATCTATAAAGAATGTTATGCTAAAAGAATTTGCAAAAGAATTAGGATATATTTTAGATAAATATAAACCGAGTTTTTTACCTAGAAAAGAGGAAAAAGTAGAGAGTTTAGAAGAAGAATAATTACTTCTTCTTTTTTTTTGACAAAAAATGAATAAAAAGCAAGTAATAAGAAATAATAACAATATAAACAAAAAAATTGAAACGAAAAGGGAGGAAAATTATGAAAGCAACTGGAGTTGTAAGGAGAATAGATGATTTGGGAAGAGTTGTAATTCCAAAGGAAATAAGAAAAACATTAAGAATAAAGGAAGGAGATCCACTTGAAATTTTTACAGATAGAGAAGGACAAGTGATATTAAAAAAATATTCACCAATTGGAGAATTATCTGAATTTGCAGCAGGTTATGCTGAAACATTATCAAAAACAACAGGTCATATAGCATGTATTACAGATAAAGACACAATAATAGCAGTATCAGGGGGATCTAAAAAAGAATTTTTAGAGCAAGATATAAGTCAAGAATTAGAACAATTAATGGAAGATAAAGAAGTATATACAAGTAAAGATAATAGCGACATTGCTATGCCAATTACAAAAAATGATAATCAAGAAAGAAAGCATAATGCTCAAGTAGTATATCCAATAATATCAAATGGAGATACAATAGGAACAGTGATATTAATGTCAAAAGAAGCAAATGGAAAAATGAATGATGTTGAGAAAAAAGTAGCTCAATCAGCAGCAACATTTTTAGGAAGCCAAATGGAAATTTAGCTTGTCTTTTTAAAATTATTTTCATCAGTCAATCCGACTATATAATCAATAGAGGTTTCGTAAAATTTTGCAAGAGTAATAAGATGTTGTATAGGAATAGTTCTTTTACCTTTTTCATATTCAGAATAGTATTGCTGAGAAATTCCTAATAATTTTGCAACATCTTTTTGGTACATATCATGATCTTCTCTTAAATCTTTGATTCTTTTAAATTCCACTGTAACCTCCTTGTAAACCTTAAAAAATTTAATTATATTTTAACAAAAAAATGATATAAGTAATCTGAATACATTAAAAGTCGTGTATATAAATATGTTTTTAGCTGTATACAGTATATAAAATGTAAAAATGAATATGAGAATTTAAAGATTGAATTAGAAAACTTAAAATAGTGAATTGTAGCTTGTTTTAAAATTAACAATGATATAGAAGATAATATATATAAAAGATACATAATTAGTCATGTATGAATTTTAAAAGTAGTAGAATAAATAGCAAGATTTTCTTGCTATTTTCGTATTTATGTAGTAAAATTAGAACATACTTAATGAATTTTTATGAAATATAATAGTATTATACAAGACTAACATTTAAACGAAAAAAATAAATAACATAAAAAGAAAGGAAATGACGAAAATGAAAGCAATAGAAATAAGAAACAAATACTTAAACTTTTTCAAAGAACATGGACATGCAGTAATACCATCAGCACCATTAATACCAGAAAATGACCCATCAGTATTATTTACAACAGCAGGAATGCAACCACTAGTACCATATCTATTAGGAGAAAAGCATCCACAAGGAACTAGATTAACAGACTATCAAAAATGTGTAAGAACAAACGATATTGACGAAGTAGGAGACAATAGACATCTAACATATTTTGAAATGTTAGGAAATTGGTCATTAGGAGACTATTTTAAAGATGAATCAATTCAAATGAGTTTTGATTTCTTAACAAAAGAATTAGGAATACCAGTAGAAAAGTTATCAGTAACATGTTTTGCTGGAGATGAAGATTGTCCAAGAGATGAAGTTTCAGCAAATGCATGGAAAAGAGCAGGAATTCCAGAAGAAAGAATATATTTTTATGGAAAAGATGACAACTGGTGGATAGCAGGAGAAGAAGGACCATGTGGACCAGATACAGAAATGTTCTATGATACAGGAAAACCAGCATGTGGACCGGATTGTCAGCCTAGTTGTGATTGTGGAAAATACGTTGAAATATGGAACAATGTTTTTATGGAATATTTCAAAGATAAAAATGGATATTCAAAATTAAAACAAAGAAATGTAGATACTGGTTTGGGATTAGAAAGAATGACAATGTTATTACAAGGAAAAGAAACCCCTTTTGATACAGAATTATTTGCCCCAGTAATGAATAAACTAAAAGAAATTCAAAAAGTAGATATAATCGAAAGTAGAAGAATAGTAGCAGAACATTTACGTTCAAGTATGATGATTATATCTGATGGTGGTAGACCAAGTAATTTGGATAGAGGATATGTCTTAAGAAGATTAATAAGAAGAATGATAAGACATATGAACAAATTACAAATAGATTTAAATGAATTATCAACTTTAATAGATATAAATGTTGATAACCTAAAAGAAATGTATCCAGACTTAGAAAAAAATAGAGAAGTTATAAAAAATGTAATAATAGAAGAAAAAAATAAATTTGTAAAAACATTATCACATGGTGAAAGAGAATTTGAAAAAGAAATAGCAAAATTGAAAGAAAAAAGTATTGATACAATTCCAGGAACAGTTGTATTTAGACTTTATGATACTTATGGATTTCCACCAGAAGTAACGAAAGAATTAGCTGAAGAAAATGAATTTAAAGTGGATCTAAAAGAATTCGAAAAATTATTCAAAGAGCATCAAGAAAAATCAAGACAAGGAGCAGAACATAAATTTAAAGGTGGATTAGCAGACCAAAACGAAAAAACAATTGCATATCATACTGCAACACACCTTTTACATGAAGCATTAAGAGAAGTATTAGGAGATCATGTAAAACAAAGTGGTTCTAATATAACAGAAGAAAGATTACGTTTTGACTTTACACACCCACAAAAAATGACAAAAGAAGAAATCCGAAAAGTAGAGGATTTAGTAAATGAGCAAATAAAAAGAGACTTGCAAGTCAAGTGTGAAGAAATGAGTTATGAAGATGCTAAAAAATCAGGAGCAATAGGACTATTTACAGATAAATATGGAGATAAAGTTAAGGTATATACAATAGGAGATTTCAGCAAAGAAATTTGTGGAGGGCCTCATGTAACACATACAGGAGATATGGGAACATTTAAAATAAAGAAAGAGGAGTCTAGTTCGTCAGGAGTTAGAAGAATTAAAGCAGTTTTGATTGAAAAATAATTACAATTTTGGCTACGTCAAACTTCATTTGAAATTTAATCAACGTACAAAAAGTACGCCTCATAAATTTCAAATTTGTTTTCCTTGCCAAAATTTAATTCTTTTCCAATCAGGATTCTAAGTTTAGAAAGGAATGAGCGTAAAATGGAAGATTGTATTTTTTGTAAAATAATTAGAGGTGAAATCCCTTCAACTAAAGTGTATGAAGATGATGAAATATTAGCTTTTAATGATGTAAATCCAGCAGCACCTATTCATATATTAGTAATACCTAAAAAACATATTGAATCTTTAGCAGATATGAAGCCAGAAGATGAAAAATTGGTTGGCAAAATTTATGGAGTTATAAATAAAATAGCAGAAAGAGAAGGCTTTAAAGACGAAGGTTTTAGAGTAATTGTAAATTGTGGTAAAAATGGTGGGCAAGAAGTAATGCATTTACACTTCCATATCTTAGCAGGAAGACAACTAGGAGAAAAAATTGTATAATTATGTATATTAATTTTGACTAATTTTACGAAAACTATACACTTTTTGTAATAAATGTGGTATAATTATAATAGAGTGAAAAGAGATACGGAGGTAAAAGATTATGTTTGAGAGTAAATATAGTAAAGTATTAACAGTAATATTAGTTATAGTAATAATAGCAGTATTAGGCTTACTAGGATTTTTAGCATACAATTATTATCAAAACTATGTCATATCAAGAGATACATCAGCATTTGTTGATGATTTCCAAGGAGAAGTTGCTGATGGAGAGGCAAATGATACAAATACAACAAATTCAACTGAGGAAAATCCATTTAATCAATTACAAGATTCTAATACTTCTTCTGGTAGTACAACTAAGAAGACATATAAAGGATTTGTAGTATTAGGAACAATGGAAATTCCTGCAACGAATTTCAAATATCCTGTTCTAGAAAAGGTAACTAAGAAATCAATCGAAACAGCAGTTGCATTTCTATATGGAGTAGGAATAAATGAACCGGGAAATAGTGTTATTATAGGACACAACTATAGAAATAACTTATTCTTTTCAAATAATAAGAAATTAAATATTGGAGATAAAATTTATATTACAGATAATGACGGACAACAATTAACATATACAATATATAATAAGTTTGAGACTACACCAGAAGATACATCTTTCTATCAAAGAGATACTGGTGGAGTTCCAGAAGTTACATTATCTACTTGTACAGATGATAGTAGTGCAAGATTGATTATATGTGCTAGAGTTGAAGATTATAATGCTTAAATAATTTAATAAATATAAAATTTGAACTAAGAGAAATAAAAATCTCTTAGTTTTTTCTTTTATTTAAAATTGATTTTTATGTAAAACTGTGGTAAACTATAGTTAGTTTTGTTAAAGGAGAGAGAAAATGGGATTTTTAGATAAATTATCAAAAGCATTAGGTTTAGATACTGAAGATGAAATGCCACAGATAGAAAAAAAAGATGAGAGTTATGAATTAGATGGAAGTATTGTGTTAGAACTAGCAAAAATGAAACAAAGAATTATAGCCATGGAAATACACTATCCAGAAAAGGCAGATGAAATCAAGCAGAAAATGCAAGAACTTGAAAACTATATAGAAAATAGTGTTGAAATGGATTTAGGAACACAAGCTCGTATTAATGATCTATATCAAGAGATAAGAAGTGATTTTAATCAGTTTAGTAAAGTAAGTGAAGAAAAATTTTTACTTAGTGAAGTTAGAATTATATATAAAGAATTGAATAAAATATTTTGTGGAGAAGAAAATAGTGAACAAGAAATAAATAGTAATAAAATTTATGAATTAGGAGATAAATTAAAGATTTTAGATGGCAGAAAAAAAGAATTTAATGGGTTAAAACAACAACAATATATTCAAGCTCTTATTAATGCTAAATATAGGCTTAGATGTTGTAAAATGATGGCAAATCAACAATTTACGAACAGATTTATCAATGCTCCTGAAGTAGAAAGAATTTTTTATGCTAATATTTTTGCAGAAGATATAAAAAATATGGGGAACATGATTGAAAGAATAAAATTTAAATATAGTTTGAAGGATTTAGAAATATCTTTAGATGAGCAAGAAGAAAACATGGATATAATAATTAATCAATTAGGAAATGCATATACAGAAGAGCAAGAAAGACTTATTACAGATGTTTTTGATAATGATGTGATTATGAAGTTATATGTTGAAACTATGAAAGTATTAAGAGATAAAATTACTTTTATAGATAGAGATACAGATAAATTAAAACAAGAGATTGAAGAAAAACATATGCAAGAAGAAGCGGAGAAAAAAAGACTAGAAGAATTAGAAAAAGAAAGAGTAAAATATAAAGGTTTAACAGAAGAACAGCAAAAAGAAAAAATTGAGCAAATTGATGAAAGTAATTTTGACCCAATTCAGAATTATAAAAATATTTTGTCTTATGAATTAGACGTAGCAAATGAAAAAGGATTAGTAACTAATAGAAGTCTATTGAAAACTGAAGGAAGCCAAGTAATTAGAGTAGATAAAGATAAATTATATAGTATGATGATGGAATTAAAAAAACAAAATATACAATTTGGAATATTAACAGATGAAGAACAGTCAAATAATTTATTGATTCTTCCATCAGGAATTGATTGGAATGAAATAGAAAAAAATATTCCAAAAGAGATAAATACAGAAATTTATACTTCTAGAGATATTAAAGGAAAAGTCGGTTTGGGATTTATTTACTTATGCAATTTTATCGAAAAAAAATATTTTGATAAAATAAAAATAGGTATAAATGGTAGTGGAAAACTATATTATGATGATGCAGTATATTATATAGAGGATGCAAAAAAGAATTTTTACAAATTATATAAAAAGATAGAACAAATCGCAAGCGAAAAACATGATATAAAAGATATAAAATTCTATCTAGAAATACCATATAAAAGACCAATATGTCCAATTTTAGAGCAATTAAAAGAAGCAGGAATAGAATATTATCTTTTACCTGTTGATGAAGTAACAAGAAAAGAGAGAATGACCAAAAAAATATATATTGACAGAAAAAATTTAGAAAAGTATAAGGAAAAAATACATAGTGAAATATCAACACAAGAAAAAGGAAAAGTTACAATAGGCTTAGAAACTGTGAATTTGAAAGATTGGATTTTTGAAGGAACTGATGTACCATTTATAAAAGAAATAGAAGAAAAAAGATTAAAAGAGCAAGAGGAAAAACAAGCTGAAGAAAAGAGACAGGAACAAGAAAGAATAGCAAGAGAAGAAAGAAAAAAACAATATATAAGTTTATCTGAACAACAACAAAGACAACAAATTAAAAAAATAGATGATAAAAGTTTTGATGTTACACAAAGTTATAAAGACATATTACAATATGAAAAAGAAGTTGGAGAAGCAAAAGGATTATTAGATGAAAAAAGTGAAATGGCAACAGATGATATATCTTTTATGAGAATAAAAAGAGGAGAAATTTACGAATACTTAGCAAATGCAAGAGAAAAAGGAATTAGAGTAACTATATTACCAGATGTGGATGATGAAAAAGATAGTACTTTAATTGCTATAACAAAGGGTAAAACTATAAGAAAAGATATGAAATTTGAAGACAATGGATATGATGAGTATCTAAATAATGGCCAAAAGTTATTAGATATAAAATTGTCAAAAGTATTTGCTATATATTTACAAAAAAATAATACAAATAAAAATGTAAAAATATCAGATAAATTATATCCATTTTTATTTCAAAATAGTAATTCAATACCAGAAAGGAACGAGGCAAGAGAATCAATAAGAAAAACATATGAAAAATTAGTTCAAGAAAAAGGTGAAACTCAAGTACCAGAAATGAAATTCTATATAGAAATACCATATTTAAGACCAATGCTACCAATACTAGAAGTGCTAAAAAAAGAAGGAATAGAATATTATATTCCACCAATAGATGAAAAGACTTTAAAATATAATGAAACGAAGAAAATTTATATTGATGTAGAAAATCTAGAAAAATATAAAGAAAAAGTACATGATCAAATTTCGAATGGTCAAAAAGGTCTTGTAATAGTGGGAGATAAAGGGTTATCAGAAGCAGATTTAGTTTTAGGTGATTGCAAAAAAGATTTAGAAAGATTAATAGAAGAAAAGGAATTATAATATTTTATAAAATTCCTTTTCTTTTTTTGAAAAATTGTATATAATACATAAAGAAAATCACAAAGCTATAAATTAAAAAATCTGCAAATAATTAGAAGTAATGTGAAAAATAATCAAAAAGGAATGATAACAAAATGAATAAAAAACAAGCAAAAGAAAGAATTGAAGAATTAAGAAAGAAAACAGAATATTATGCTGAGAAATATTATGATGAGGACAAGCCAGAAATATCAGACTTTGAATATGACATGTTAATGGTAGAACTAAGAAATCTAGAAAAACAATACCCAGAATTTCAATCAAAAGACTCATTAACACAAAAAGTAGGAGGACATGTAAAAGAAGGATTTTCAAAAGTAACACATGAAGTACCATTACAAAGTTTGCAAGACGTATTCAGCATAGAAGAAGTCGAAGAATGGGTAGAAAAAATAGAGCAAAAAGCTAAAGAAAATGAAATAGAAGATGTTAGGTATGTTGTAGAGACAAAGATAGACGGGTTATCATCAGCATTAGAATATAGAGAGGGTAAATTTGTAAGAGGAGCAACAAGAGGAAATGGTTTAGTTGGAGAAGATGTTACAGAAAATTTGAAAACAGTTAAAACTATACCACAAGAAATAAAAGATAAAATCAATATAACAGTTCGTGGAGAAGTATTTATTAGCAAAAAAGACTTTGAAGAAATGAATCAAGAAAGAGAAGAAAATGAAGAAGAATTATTTGCGAATGCAAGAAATGCAGCAGCAGGTTCACTAAGACAGTTAGATAGTAAAATAACAGCAAAGAGGCCATTAGATATATATATATTTAATGTGCAGAAAATAGAAGGAAAAGAATTTAATTCTCATTTTGAAGAGTTAGAATACTTAGATAAACTAGGATTTAATGTAAATCCAGTTAGAATTTATTGCAAAACAATTGAAGAAATAAAAAAGGCAATTCAAAAAATAGGTGATGACAGAGAAAATTTGACATTTGGAATTGATGGAGCAGTAGTAAAAGTTGATGATTTGCACTTTAGAGAAATATTAGGAACAACGGCTAAAACTCCGAGATGGGCAGTTGCATATAAATATCCACCTGAGCAAAAAGAAACAACTTTAAAAGATATAGTATGTCAAGTTGGAAGAACTGGAGTAATAACACCAATGGCAATCTTAGAACCAGTTAAAGTTGCAGGTTCAACAATATCAAAAACAACACTTCATAATGAAGATTTTATAAAAGAAAAAGAATTAAAAATAGGAGATACAGTTGTAATCCAAAAAGCAGGAGATGTAATACCAGAAATAGTAGAAGTAAAAAAAGATAAAAGAACAGGAAAAGAAAAAGACTTTGAAATGCCAAAAACTTGTCCAGTATGTGGAGCACCAGCAATAAGAGAAGAAGGAGAAGCGGCAATAAGATGTACTGGAATAGAGTGTCCTGCAAAACTATTTAGAAATCTAGTTCATTTTGTATCAAGAGAAGCAATGAATATTGATGGATTAGGAGAAAGTATAATTCAGCAATTACTTGATAGAAAATTGATTGCAAATATTGCAGATATATATACTCTAAAATTTGAAGATATAGCATCATTGAAGAAAAATGGAAAGAAATTTGCTCAAAACTTAGTAGATAGTATTGAAGCAAGTAAACAAAATGACTTATATAGATTAATAACAGCATTAGGAATCAGACATGTAGGAACAAAAGCATCAAAAATATTAGCTAAAAAATATAAAAATATAGATAATTTGTTAGAAGCAAATTTCGAAGATTTAAGTACAATTGCTGATATTGGTCCAGTAATGGCAAATAGTATAATTGAGTTTTTTGGGCAAGAACAAACAAAAGACTTGATAGCAAAACTAAAAGAAGCAGGAGTTAATACAACATCATTAGAAGAAGAACTGACAGACAATAGATTTGAAGGAAAAACATTTGTATTAACAGGGAGTCTTGAAAAATTCACAAGAGGAGAAGCAAGTGATATTATAGAAAAATATGGTGGTAAAGTATCAGGTTCAGTATCTAAAAAGACAGATTATGTATTAGCAGGAGAAGAAGCAGGAAGCAAGCTAACAAAAGCACAAAGCCTTGGAGTAACAATAATAACAGAAGAACAATTTGATGAGATGGTTAGTTTGGGGACAGGTTCGGAGTGACCATTTTTGGATACTTTGGGGACGCCACTAACCAAAAAGTGATAATTTATGGAGAAAGGAACGAAAAGATTAATGGAAGATTATACATTTGAAAAAATGTGGTTTGACTTAAAAAATGGATACCAAATATATTATACTTATGTTGGAAATAGGTATCTTTTATTTAAAACAGCAGAGAATTGTTATACACAAAAACTATTATCAGAGCACAAAAAAAATCCACAACCAAAAATGTTGATGTTGACATTGAAGAGAGTAAAAGAGATGTTTCCATATATGGAAGACATTGAATATAAAATGACAACAGAAGATTGAAAAATAAAAGTTAGAAAGGTATGAAGTAAAAATGGCAACAATTATTGATGGAAAAGAATTAGCAAAAAAAATAAGAAAAGAATTAAAAGTTGAATGTGATGAATTAAAATCAAAAGGAATAAATCCAAAACTTGCAGTAATAATGGTTGGAGATAATCCAGCATCTAAAGTGTATGTAAGAAATAAAAGCAGAGCATGCGAAGAAATTGGGATAGAATATGAAGAACACCTTTTATCAGATGAAACAACACAAGAAGAATTGATTGATTTGATAAAGAAATTAAATGAAGATAAAAGTATAAATGGAATCTTATTACAAAGTCCAGTACCAGAACATTTAAATATAAATCAAGCATTTAAAACAATAACATATAGAAAAGATGTGGATGGTTTTACACCATCAAGTGTAGGAAAATTGTGTATAGGAGAAGATACATTCATATCATGTACGCCATATGGTGTTATGAAAATGTTTGAAGAGTATAATATTGACTTAACAGGTAAAGATGTGGTAATATTAGGAAGAAGTAATATTGTTGGAAAGCCTTTGATACAATGTTGTTTATCAAAAAATGCAACTGTTACCGTATGCCATTCTAAAACTAAAAATTTAAAAGAACATACAAAAAGAGCAGATGTAGTAATTTCAGCAATTGGAAAAGCTAAATTTGTTACTAAAGATATGGTCAAACCAGGAGTAGTTATAATTGATGTTGGAATTAATAGAAATGAAGATGGAAAACTTGTTGGTGATGTTGATTTTAAAGAAGTTGAACCAATAGCAAGTTATATAACACCAGTTCCTGGAGGAGTTGGGCCAATGACAATAGCTATGCTTATGAATAATGTTATAAAAGCAGCTAAAGAACAAAACGATGAAAATACAATGTTTTAAATAAAAATTCCTGTAATAGAGTATTAAATAAAATAGTCTATTGCAGGAAAATTAAAAATTTTATTATTTATTTTATTCAAAAATTTAGTCATTTATTATTATTTCGATAAAATCCAAAAAAAGAAGATGAAATTAAAAATAGAAAGGTGGAATATATATAATAAATTTATGGGAAATTTAGAAGAAAAGAGATTTTGGATTTGGTTTTCTATGGTAGAAAATTTAGGGAGTAGAAGGAAGCAAAAACTATTAGAAATCTATAAAAATCCAGAAAAAATATATAATTTATCAAAAAAAGATTTAATGGAAATTGATGGTATAGGGGAAAAGCTAGCAGAAAATATTATTGATGAAAAAATAAAAAAACAAGTTGATGAGCAGATAAGAAAGATGAAAGAGTTAAATGTGGATATTATTTCAATAAATGATGAAAGTTATCCACAAGTGTTAAAAAATATATATGATTATCCTATAAGTCTGTTTGTAAAAGGAAATATTAAAGACTTTCAAGGGCTTTCTATTGCGATTATTGGTTGCAGGGAAGCAAGTGAATATGGAAAAAAGGCTGCAAAATATTTTGGGTATAGTTTAGCGAAAAGTGGATTTAACATAGTTAGTGGATTAGCAAAAGGTGTGGATAGTTATTCACATATCGGAAATCTAAAGGCTAAAAAAGTGGATAACTTATCCACATGTGGAAAAGTTGTCCACAATACTCTATTTGCAATTGGCAATCCAATAGCTGTAGTTGGTAGTGGCTTAGATATTATATATCCAAAAGAAAATGAAACTTTACAAAATGAAATATTGAAGGTTGGTGGTACTATTATCTCCGAATATCCATTGGGAACTATGCCAGATAAGATGAATTTCCCAGCTAGAAATCGTATAATTAGTGGCTTAAGTGAAGCGGTGCTAGTTATAGAAGCTAAAAAGAAAAGTGGAACACTATTAACAGTTGATTTTGCCTTAGAACAGGGAAAAGAGGTTTTTGTTGTACCACGGCAATATTAATTCTTTAAATTCTATTGGTACAAATGATTTAATTAAACAGGGAGCAAAGCCTGTTACTTGTTATGAAGATGTATTAGAAAACTTGTAATAAAAAATATTTGTACTTGAAATGAAAAATTTTCGAAAAAGTATTGACTTTTGTTCTAAAATGGTTTATACTTCTAAATGTGCTCAAATAAAAAGAGCATAGATGCTCCCTTAGCTCAGTTGGTCAGAGCAACCGGCTCATAACCGGTGGGTCCAAGGTTCGAATCCTTGAGGGAGCACCATTTTTATTTATATTTGGGTAGGTGGCCGAGTGGCTAAAGGCGGCAGACTGTAAATCTGTTCTCATTTGAGTACGAAGGTTCGAATCCTTCCCTGCCCACCAAAATACAAGGAGACTTGTATTTTATTTTTAACTATAAAACAAACAAATGTTTTGAAAGGAGAGAGCGATGAATTTTAAAACAAATAAAGAAAAAGGAAATTCTAGTTTAGGTATGGCAATAGCATATTTTACTACAAATGGATATGTCGTTTCAATTCCATTAAATGATACGCAGGATTATGACTTTTTATTTGTACTAAATGAGAAATCAGAAATGTATTTAATACCTAAAGATAAAATTTTTAATAAAAGTACATTGAATTTATGTGATAAATATAGAGAGTATAAAGTTAAGATTTAAGTTTTACTTATATATAATGCACAACAGTTAAAAGATGACGATTTATGAATAAGCTAAAAGAAATTCAAAATTATAATTATCAAATTTTTGAAGATATTAAACACTTTAATGAGAATGGAGTGAAAATACTGGTATTGATGCGTTTGACCATTTTGTTGACGTCGACAAAATGGTGCAAATAGGCTTAGGAGTAGAAAGAAAACAAAAAGATTATAAATTAACTTGTTATGCTTGTTATGTAATAGCACAAAATGGAGATAAAAGAAAGTGCTATAATAAAAATGTCGCATGAGAAACGTCCCCAATGCGACATTACAACGTAATAATCTTCTTAGTAAAATCCAAATTATTCCAAGAATCAGCCTCATAGCCAATAGTATAAACATTAGTAGCCCAAATATCCTTATCAAGCAATAATTGATAATTCTTGTTAGGATTACTATCCAAATAACGTTTAACAGAAGTAACAATTTCAAGTTTAGGGTTAGCCTTTAAAATCTCAGAAATTAGGTATTTTCCACGTTTATTAGTAGCAAGAACCCTAACATAAGGAGTAACCTTTTTTGACAATTCCATATCTTTTTTCGTAATACCAAGTAAAGAATACACTAAAATACGTTGAATACGAGTAGTAGTATATCTTTTAGACTTTATTATATTCAAAAATTCATTCAAAGTATTACATGAATTTGCAGCATTTTTTAAAGCAAATTCCAAACCTTCAGAAACATCAGGAAGTTCAGCAATTTCAGAAACATCCATTTTTCTTAAATTATATATAATTTCCTTTTCGAAAGTTGATAAATCTGGAACAATGTGGCCTTGTTTAATATTTTTTATTAAAATAGAATAACTAGGCTCTGGAATAACATTTCTCAATACATCAAAACCATTATTTTTAATAATATTACGAATAGCTGTGCTACTTGCCATATTATCTGTATATTCTAAATCATTATATCCAACTGAAGACCTATGAATAGCAACAGGTTGGATGTTACTCTTATATTTCATCAAAGCTTTTAAATATTCAATTCCTAAAATATTGTTAGGAGAAGAAATAACATTTGTAAATCTTCTAATATCATTTAGGTACATCATTAATGCATTTTCTCTAGCCTTTGGAAAAGATAAACCTTTCTTTAATTCATGAGATAAAAGTGTTTTATATTGTCTTGGTTCTGTATAAAGAACTTTAGCAATTTGCTGCAAGGTAGGAATGTCAGCTGTTTCAGCACCAAATGATAAATAATCAACAACCTTTAATGAGTCTAATATTTTAATAGCTCCATCTGCAAAATTTTCAGCACTTGAAATGCTATATAAAACAGGAAGTTCGATGACTAAATCAACACCACAATAAAGAGCAATTTCAGCTTTAGACCATTTGTCTATGATAGATGTACTGCCACGTTGAGTAAAGTTCCCACTCATGATGGCAACGGTATATGTAGAACCTGTTTGTTTTTTTGATTCTTGCAAGTGATATAAATGACCATTGTGAAATGGATTATATTCTGCAATAATCCCTAAAACTTTGCCCATATTGAACCTCCTATCTTGTATATTTTTTTCATAACTGATATAATGATACCATAAAAACGGCTAAAATACAAATAAACATGAGAAAATCAATAAAAGTTAAGAAATGTTTTGTGATTAAAAATAAGCAATTTAAGAAAGGAAAGAAAAGATGGAGAAAGTTACAATATATACTGATGGAGCTTGCTCAGGAAATCCTGGACCAGGAGGTTGGGGAGCAATACTAATGTATCAAGGAAATAAAAAAGAAATTTCAGGAGGAAAGAAAAATACAACAAACAATGAAATGGAGTTGACAGCAGTAATAGAAGCATTAAAAATGCTAAAATTTCCATGCCAAGTAGATTTATATAGTGATAGTGCATATGTGGTTAATGCATTTTTACAAAATTGGATAGGAAATTGGGTGAAAAATAATTGGAAAACTTCAAGTAAAGAACCTGTTAAGAATCAAGAACTATGGAAAGAGCTATATGAATTAACAAAAACACATCAAGTAAAATTCATAAAAGTAAAAGGACATAGTGATAATGAGTTTAATAATAGATGTGATGAGCTTGCTAGAAACGCAATAGAATAAATATTACATTTTTATTACATATTGCAAAAATATTGAAAAAAACGATATTTTTTCGTATAATAAAAGTGTATGATTATGAACAAAGGAGGACGCATATGATGGATACATTTGCAGATTACATATTGGAAGAGGAAGATTTAGCATCAAAAATGGAAATAGTGTATTATTTATCAAAAAAGACAAATATATTTTTTGATAAATCAGTAGTATTTAAAACAGAACTAGTAAGAATGTTTTTAAACTATTCAAAAATTCAAGTAGATTCAAACCTTTTATTAACGGCATCCCTATTATGCAACTGTAAAAAAGTAGACAATGCACAAGATTTAGAAAAAATTCATTCATATGCAAAAGAAGGAGCAAATTACTTAAGAGGAATGGGCTTTGGAAAACGTTTTTGCAAGATATGTGAAGAGATTAATAGATATAGTAATAGCAATCCACGTGAGAAAGAAAGCGATATATTAGAACTTGTAGACCAATTTGGAGGAATGCTTTTAGATAGACCAGAGAGAATAGGCTTTCAGCCAGACGAGGCATTAGTTTTACTAGAACATAGAAATTTAAAAGACGAGTATAATAGATATTTAGGAACTTTTATAGAATTTGTTAATTACTTAGAACAAATACATATTAGTGAATCAGTTAATATGACAGCCTTGAGAAGGTTAGTTAAAATATACAATGAAACAGAAGAATTAACAAAATTTATACAAAAAGTAGTATATGAATATCAACCTAAAATAGATGGATTAATGCAAGAAAAAAGTAGAGAATTGGCAGATGAAATGTTTGAAGAACATCATATTTCAAATAATAGACCATTATTTAGTGAAGAAACAACAAAGAAAATATTGTCACATATGAATGAAAAAACAGCAGCAGCACAAAATACAAGTGCTAGTAATTAGAAAATAAACTACTATTGAATGGAGAAAAATTTGGAGGAATAAAAATGTACGAAATATTTGCAGATTTACATATACACATAGGAAGAAGTGAAAGTGGAAAACCAATCAAAATAACGGCTGCGAGGTCTTTAAATTTTGCAAATATAGCAAAAGAATGTGTAGAAAGAAAAGGAATAAATGTATGTGGAATAATTGATTGTGCATCACCATATGTTATTGAAGATATAGAGAACTTCTTAAAAACAGGAGAAGCATATGAGTTAGAAGATGGAGGAATAATATATAAAGATAAAGTTTGTATATTATTAGGAAGTGAAGTAGAAACCTCTGAAAAAGGAAGAAATGGAAAATGTGGTAGTGCTCATAATATCTGTTTTTTCCCACACTTAAAAGATATAAAAGGCTTTTCACAAGAAATGAGCCATCACATAAAAAATATTACTTTAAGTACACAAAGGTCTAATGTATCTGGATATGAATTGATAGATATAGTAGAAAAATATAATGGAATATTAATACCAGCACATATATTTACACCACATAAAAGCTACTATGGAAATTGTACAGATAGATTAGAAAATATTTTCAGAGAAAAATTCGATAAAATATTTGCGGTTGAGCTTGGTTTAAGTTCAGATACATATTTAGCAGATATGATTTCAGAATTAGAAAATAAAACATTTGTCACAAATTCAGATGCTCATTCTTTACCTAAAATTGCAAGAGAATATAATAAGATGTTAGTAGAAGATATATCCTTTAAAGAAATTGTAAAAGCATTGAAAAATGAAGATGGAAGAAAAGTATTAGTAAATTATGGTTTAGACCCTAAATTAGGAAAATACCATAGAACATATTGTGATGACTGTCAAAAATCAATTGAAACAAAAGAGCCAGTTGAAGTTTGCCCAATGTGTGGAGGAAAGAATGTAACATTTGGAGTTTTTGACAGAATAGAATTAATAAAAGATAAAGAAGAAAGTAAAAGTCCAAAAAATAGACCACCATATCAATATCAAATACCATTAGGATTTATTCCAGGAGTTGGTGGAAAAACAATAGAAAAATTACTAGATACCTTTGAAACAGAAATGAATATATTGCACAAATTGTCAAAAGATGATATTGAAGCAGTGGTTGGAGAAAAAATTGCGAACAACATAGTAAATGCAAGAGAAGGAAATTGTGAAGTCCACAGTGGTGGTGGCGGAAATTACGGAGTGGTCAGTTTGGGGACAGGTTCGGCTTAACCATTTTTGGATAGTTTAGGGACGCTACTTTATTAAAATGAAGACTAATTTTTTGTAGTTTTTTGCAGAAATTGGTCTTTTTTTTGTATTGTAGTTTGTATTTAAATATTTAGAAAGGTTGAGAAATAGTACTTTAGTGGTTTAGAATGCTTAAAAGTGAAGTGCCGTCCCAAAAGTGACCAAAAGTGGTTAAGCCGAACCTGTCCCCAAACTGACCAAAAAAATAGTTCTAAAAAATCTATTTATAGAATACACATTATGTATAAACTATAAGGAGATTTTTTATGAAAAAGAACAAACGAAGATTGATTTTACAAACGATAAAGGAACATGTTGTGAATAACAAAAAAGAATATGTAATAGTAAGTATTTTATTTGTAATAGGTATATTTTTAGGAGTATTTTTTATAAATAATGTAGGGCAAGAACCAAAGACATTAATAACAGAATATTTGAATCAATTTATAGAAAAATTAAAAAGTACAGAAGACTTGAATTTAGTAGAATTGTTGAAAACAAGTATCGGACAAAATATTATATTAGCGATAAGTTTATGGTTTTTTGGAACGACTATAATAGGAATTCCAGTAGTATTTGGAATAGTAGCATATAGAGGCTTTTGTTTAGGTTATACAATAGCTGCATGTATTAGTATTATGGGAATTTCCAAAGGTATAATCTTTGTACTTATCCTATTGTTACTGCAGAATTTATTAGTAATTCCAGCAATACTTGCATTATCTGTTAGCGGCATAAAATTATACAAATCAATTATGAAAGACAAAACAAAAGAAAATGTTAAGCTCGAAATGTTAAGACATACAGTGTTTTCTTTAATAATGCTGATGGTTTTAATTGTTTCATCAGTATTAGAAATTTTTGTTTCTACTAATATTTTAAAGCTATGTATAAAATATTTTTAACAAAAAAACAAAAAAATATAAAAAAATCAAAAAAACTATTTACAATTTTTAAATAGTTTGATATAACATATATAGCTTATGTAAATGGATTATTTTAAAGGAATAGAGGTAGATAGGAAAATGGAAAGACAATTAAAATACTTTTTTGATTTTTTAGAGAATGAAAAGAAATTATCAGACAACACATTACAATCATACAAGAGAGATTTAAAACAATTTAAAAGATATTTGGAATCTTATGGACTTCGTTTTGATAGAGTAAAGAAAGAAGATATAGAAGAATATGTAAAAGAAATGTCAGAACAAGAACATAAAAAACCAGCAAGTATTTCTAGAAGTATTGCTTCTTTAAGGTCTTTTTACCAATTTGTAGTAAAGAGAAAGAAAATTAAAGAAGACCCTACTAAAGATATAAAAGCACCAAAAGTTGAAAAAAGAGTTCCAAGTGTATTAACAGCAGAGGAAGTAGAACTTTTATTAGAACAACCTAAAGATATAGACTTAAAAGGTATTAGAGATAAGGCTATGCTTGAATTTGCATATGCTACAGGAATGAGAGTAACAGAGATAATTTCATTAAATATAGATGATGTGAATTTAGAAGAAGGATATGTTACTTGTAAATCAGGAAACAAACAACGTAACATTCCATTAGGAAAAATGTCATTAAAAGCATTGAAAGAATATATAGAAGATGCTAGAGACATATTAATTAAAAGCGAAAGTGAACAAGCATTATTTGTTAATATAAATGGTGGAAGACTAACAAGACAAGGATTTTGGAAAATTATTAAATATTATAAAGAACAAGCTCATATTTCAAAAGATATTACACCACACGTATTAAGACATTCTTTTGCAACTCATCTTTTACAAAATGGAGCTGATATAAAAGCAATTCAAGCTATGCTTGGACATTCAGATATATCATCAACACAAGTATATATGCAATTTCAAGATGAAGGATTAAAAGATATATATCATAAAGCACATCCAAGAGCTTAAAATGTAATTCATTAATGTTCATATTATATAATAAAAGGCAGATAATTTATTTGTCTTTTATTTTTATTTATGATATAATTTGAGCAGGAAATTATAGAAGAAAGGCACGAAAAATGAAGAAAAAAGTTCTATTTATATCAAGTACAGGTGGACACTTAAGTGAAATGCTACAATTAGAACCATTATTTGAAAAATACGATTATCATATAATAACAGAACATGATAAAGCAAATGAAAAACTAAAAGAAAAATATGGAGATAAACTAGATTTTTTACCATATGGCACAAGAGCAAAAATATTTTCATATATATTCAAATATTTAATGTTATGTTTCAAAACAGTATATTTATATTTCAAAATCAGACCAAAAGTAATAATAACAACAGGTACACATACAGCAGGACCAATGTGTATTTTAGGAAAAATATTTGGAAGCAAAATAATATATATAGAAACATTTGCAAACCATCATAAAAAAACAGCGACAGGAAGATTAATATATCCAATTGCAGACTTATTTATAGTTCAATGGAAAGAGATGTTAGAAATTTATCCTAGAGCAGTATATGGAGGTTCGATTTATTCATGATTTTAGTAATGTTAGGAACTCAAAATAATAGTTTTCATAGATTATTAGAAGAAATAGACAATTTGATAGAAAAAGGAATAATCAAAGATGAAGTAGTAGTTCAGGCAGGGTATACAAAATATGAATCTAAAAATATGAAGATTTTTGGATTAGTTTCATTAGAAGAACTAGAAAATTTGATAGAAAAAGCAGATTTAATAATTACACATGGAGGAGTAGGTTCAATTACTTTATCTTTGAAAAAAGGAAAAAAGGTAATTGCTATACCACGTTTACATGAGTATCATGAACATGTAAATGACCACCAAAAAGAAATTGTAGAAACATTTAATGAAAAAGGATATATAATTGGAATACAAGAGGTTAAAGAATTAGAAGAAGCATTAAAAAAGGTAAAAGATTTTAAACCACAAAAATATCAATCAAATAATCAAAAAATGCTAAAGATAATTGAAGATTTTATTGATAAAATATAAAAGAAGAATGAATTGCAGCAAAGAGAGGAAGAATTAGTGAAAGAAGAAAATGTAGTTTTAAATAAATTAGAAAAATGTATAAACTCTATTTATTTTGTTATAATCATAGGAATTTTGATTTTAGCAAAAACATTTTTATTTTATTATCATACAATTGCAGTAAATGAGCAATTATATAGTGATACAATAATTGGAACAATTAGTTTTGTTGTAGTAATAGTATGCTTCTTGTTTGTATTGCCTAATAGAGCAAGAGTAGTTACTTCAATAGTTGTAGACTTTATTATAAGTTTTGTACTGTTTGGAGATAATGTATATTACAACTATTCAAATAGTGTTTTATCTGTTGCACAAATTACGAACCTGCAATATGGCGGGGAAATAATGAGCACATTACCAATGATATTAAAATTATACCAAATACTATATTTTTTGGATATAATAGTTTTATTAATTTTGTTTATAACTAAAAAAGTGAAAATTTATAAAAAAAGTAAAAAAACTAAAAAACAATTAATTAGAAAATGGATAGTTGGGGTAATTGGAGTAGTTATCTTTTGTATAATAGGTGTGGACTATGTAGAAAAAGGAAAAGACAAATCATATAATAAAGATTTACAAATAAGGGAATCAACAATTTTTGGATACCATATATATGATATAGAAAATATGATAACAATGAAACAACAAACTAGATATAAAGAAAAAGAAGAAATGCTGGCAGACTATGAAGAGTTAAAAGAAGAATATAATGAAGAATATGGCTTAGAGAAATATCCAGCACTTAAAGGGATTTTGGAAGGAAAAAATGTAATAATATTACAACTAGAGTCAGTTCAAGAATATGTAATAAATAAAGAATTAAATGGGCAAGAAATAACACCAAATTTGAATAAATTTATAAATGAAAATATCGAATTTTCAAATATGAATATGCAAAGCTATTCAACAACAGCAGATAGTGAATTTTCAACAATATCATCACTTTATCCAATGGAAAATGGAATGTCATTTGCAAAATATTATACAAATACATATAACACAATATTTGATAATTTCAATAATGCAGGGTATGACACATCATATATGCATGGAAATTATGCATATTTCTGGAATAGAGGAAATGTATATTCAAGAATGAATTTAGACCATTTAGAATTAAAAGACCAATTTGCAGACACTTCAGAAAATATCAATGACTATTTATCAGATGAACTTTTATATAGACAAGCAGTAGAAAAATTAAGCCAATATGACCAACCATTTTTCTCATATATTGTAGCAGCATCTTCACATACACCATTTACATTAGAAGGTTTGCAAGATAGAAGTAAAATCAATATAGATGTTGGAAAATATAAATATAGTTTTCTTGGAAATTACTTAGAAGCCGTAAATTATGCAGATTATGCTTTTGGAGTATTTATAGATGAACTTAAAAAAGCCGGACTATATGATGACACTGCAATATTAGTTTTTGGTGACCACAATGGATTAAGTATGTATGATGAGCAAATGTTAGATTTCTTGGCACAAACTGATTCAGATTTAACAGATGTTGATATAAAGTTAAGCTATACAAAAGTGGCTTGTGGAATGAAAATTCCAGGAGTTAAAAATTTAACAATTGAAAAGCCAGTAACTAAGCTCGATATAAAGCCAACATTTAGTTATTTGTGTAATATCGAAGATGGTTTTTCTTTAGGAACTAATATGTCTGAAAGTAAAGATTTTGTTTCATTGAATAATGAGAGAATAATAAGCAGTAGATATTATTATGATGAAATATGGTATGAAATTTCAACAGGTCAAGCAGTTGATTTTGAGACTTTGGATGAAGATACAAAAGAGCTATTAGATAGATATGAAAGACAAATGAGAACAGAATTGGAATTATCAAATTCTATAAGTATAAACAATCTGTTAAAATAACTCTTATATAGCTAAGATATTATATTAAATATTTTTTGTACCTTGTTGTCGCAACCTATGATTTAAAAAGAAAAATTACATTTTTCTTTTCATAGTAAGAAGGTTGCTTCAATCGCACTCGCCTTAAAGGCTCGTTTGGTCGCTACGCGGTACTGCAAAATTATTTAATATAATATCTTAGCAAAAATAAGATGAAAAATATAGTTTAGTAAAAAAGGAGAAAGGTGTCATGGATGAAGATAGAATAATTAGTCCAGAACTTGAAAATTCTAATGAAGAAAGATTAGAAAATTCCTTAAGACCAAAAACATTAGATGAATATATTGGACAAGATAAAGTAAAAGAAAATATGAAAATATATATAGAAGCAGCTAAAAAAAGAGGAGAGCCATTAGACCACTGCTTATTTTATGGACCTCCTGGACTTGGAAAAACAACATTATCAAATATAATTTCAAATGAAATGAATTCAAATATAAAAATAACATCAGGACCAGCAATAGAAAAACCAGGAGATTTGGCAGCTATACTAACAAACTTATCTGAATTTGATGTTTTATTTATAGATGAAATTCATAGATTAAGTAAAAGTGTTGAAGAAATATTGTATCCAGCATTAGAAGATTATACATTAGATATAATTATAGGAAAAGGACCAAGTGCAAGGTCAATACGTTTAGAATTGCCAAAATTTACTTTAATAGGAGCAACAACAAAAGCAGGAGCATTAACTACACCACTTCGTGACCGTTTTGGAATAGTACATAGACTAGAGCTATATTCACCAGAGGATTTAACAAAAATAATTAAAAGGTCAAGTGGAATATTAGAAGTAAAAATAGAAGAAGAAGCGGCACAAGAAATAGCAAGAAGGTCAAGAGGAACACCAAGAATTGCAAACCGTCTATTAAAAAGAGTAAGAGATTATGCGACAGTATTAGGAAATGGAGAAATAGATAAAAAGATAACAAAACACGCATTAAATAAGTTAGAAATAGATGAATTAGGTCTTGATGAAATAGATAGAAAAATACTAGAAACAATGATAGTACAATATAATGGAAAACCAGTAGGAATAGAAGCATTAGCAACAACAATAGGAGAAGAAGTAGATACAATAGAAGATGTATATGAACCATATTTAGTACAAATTGGGTTTATTGCAAGAACGGTAAGAGGAAGACAAGTGCTTCCACCTGCATATAAGCATTTAGGATACGAAATGTCCAATAGTTAAAGGATATATATCAATTAAATGGAAAGATGGGAGTTGAAAATAAATTAATGAAACTATTATTACATACTTGCTGTGCACCATGTAGTGTGTACTGTATAGATAGTCTAAGAAATGAAGGAATAGAGCCAACAGTATATTGGTTTAATCCAAATATACATCCATATATGGAGTACAAGGCAAGAAGAGACTGCTTAAAAGAATATACTAAAAGCATAAATGTAGAGACTATATTTGAAGAAAATTATGGGCTAAGAGAATTTTGTAAAAATACGGTAAATAGTTTAGATACAAGATGTAAAGATTATTGTTATCCAGTAAGATTAGAACAAACTGCAAAGTATGCTAAAGAAAATGGTTATACACATTTTTCTACAACTTTGTTAGTAAGCCCATATCAAAATCATGAGGCTTTGATTGAAGTTGCAAATTTTATGACTAAGAAATATGGTGTAGAATTTTTGTATAGAGATTTTAGAGTTGGTTTTAGAAAAGGTCAGGCCAAAGCAAGAGAACTTGGTCTATATATGCAAAAATATTGTGGATGTGTTTTTTCTGAAGAAGATAGATATCAGAAGAAGATTGAGAAAGATAAGTTAAAAAATATTTAGGAGGCAAAGTAATGAATTTAAAAATTTTAGGTTCAGGAAGTATATTTTCTAAAGATAATAGTGCAAGTTGTTTAGTAGATAATAAAATATTGATTGATGTACCTAATGGGACATGTAAGACATTAAAAAAGATTGGAATTGAGCCAAGTAATATTTCTAATGTAATAATTACACACCTTCATGGAGATCATTATTTTGATATGCCATTTATGTTATTAAATAAAATATCGGCTGACAATGAGCCAATGAATATATATTGTGATGTTTCTGGAGAAAACAAAATATATGATTTAACGAGATTAGCATTTCCTAATAAGTTAGATAAAATTAGTCAGTGCTTCAAATACAATACAAGTAATAAATTTAATATAGGAGAATATTCAATTGAAAAAGTAAAGATGGAGCATGAAGAAGGAATAGAAGCTAACGGTTTTATTTTTAAACAAAAAGATATTAAAATAGGATTCACAGGTGACACAGGTGTATGTCAAGGAATACAAACAATGGCTCAGGAATGTAATTATTTAGTATGTGATTGCAATGCATTAAAAGGAAAAAAATCTCATATAGGGGTAAATGATATCATAAATTTAGCAGAAAAATATAAAAATTGTACTTTTTATACAACACATATGGGAAATGGTGTAAGAGAAGAAATAATATCTCTTAAAATAAACAATCTTATTCCATTAAATGATTATGATGAATTTTTGATATAATTATATTTATTCTGAAATCAAAATATATATCAAATATAATAGAGAAAGGTTAATTAAGTAAATGGAATATAATGAAGAAATTTTAGAAAAATGCCTTCCAAAATATTTAGAAGAAGATTTAAAACGATTAAAAGAAGGAATAAAAAACAAAGTAAGTTATTTAGACTGTTTAATAAATGAGTTACAAGGTTCAGTAAATAGTGCATTTGTAGATGGAGATATAACAGAAGAACAATGTGATTATTTTTATAGAAAATATATTTATGGAGGATTAATTTAAAATAGATATATAAATTAAAAGAAGGGGAGAACAAATATGTTAAAAAACAAATTAGGAATTAATAATCCAATAGAACTTGCAAAAGAAGAAGAAAGAATAACAAAAACAAAAGCAATAGAATTATTTAAAACAAAAAAATTAGAGACATTTGAAGTAGGAACATTCAAAGGACTATCACAAATACATAAATATCTATTTGAAGACGTATACGAATTTGCGGGAAAAATAAGAGAAGAAAACATTTCAAAAAACAACTTTAGATTTGCATCAGCTATGTATTTAAAAGAAGCATTAAATAAAATAGATAAAATGCCACAATCAAATTTTGATGAAATTATAGAAAAATATATAGAAATGAATATAGCGCATCCATTTAGAGAAGGAAACGGAAGAAGTACAAGAATATGGTTAGATATGATTTTAAAGAATGAAATCAATAAAGTAGTAGACTGGAGCAAAATTAGTAAGGAAGATTATTTGCTAGCAATGGAGAGAAGTCCAGTAAAAAATATTGAAATTAAATTTTTAATAAAAAATGCATTGACTGATAAAATAGATGATAGAGAAGTTTACATGAAAGGTATTGATGCAAGTTATAATTATGAAGGATACAATTTATACAATGCAGAAGACTTAGAAAATAAAAACTAACTCTTATTTGAAAAATTTACTAAAACCAACTTTTTGAATTTTAGAAAAGTTGGTTTTATCTTTTCATTTTATAATATAATAATATTATCATAGATTTAAATATAAGAATTTATAGGAGATTAAATAATGGAATTAGATAAAGCTATTTCTAGTAGAAAAACAATAAGAAAATTTCAAAACAAAAATGTACCTGACAATTATTTATATGAAATTATACAAAGTGCTATGTTAGCACCATCTGCCAAAAACAGACAACCTTGGAGATTCTATATTTTAGACGATAATCAAAAAAATGATATTACTAATATGATGTATGATTGGGCAAGTGAAAATAAAGATATACATACAAGTATTAAAGGTTCTGCAAACCAAATGAAAACAGCCAACAAAGCTATTATTATATATACTCCTAATTATCATAGCAAAAATAAAAAAACATATTATAAAAAACCAGATTATTTATCTTTAGGAGCAGCTATTGAAAATATGAATTTGAAATGTTTTGATTTAGGACTAGGCTGTACATGGCTTTGTGATACGTTATATATTGAAAATGAAATTAATAATTATTTAAAAATAGATGATTTAGAACAAGTATCTACTCTAATAATTGGATACCCTGAAGAAATACCTGGAAGAAGAGAACGTTTCCCAATAGAGAAACTCTTGTTAAATAATATTCATAAAAATGCTAATAAAACCAAAAACACCTAAAGCAACTCAGCTAGGTGTTTTTTGGTTAATTAGGGTTAGGTTCTAAAAAATTCGTTTTCAAGTGTTACTATTTCATCAGATAATCTCTGAGAAATAGTTTTATTGCTGCACTTTTGTGTAGATTTTTCTTTTTCATAAGCTGTCCTACATGAACAGTTTACTTTTGAAATTTCTTCAACAGCTTTTTGTTTAGCTTCTAAGCTAGAAGCATTGACAAAGCTATTATAAAACTGCATAAGTTTGTCATGACAATTTTCACAAGCCTGAGGATGAACAATAGCATCCTTGCCGTGAAATTCATTCACTCTGTTTCCCCACCAAGATATATATACTCTATCAAGAGCACTTCTTGGTATTTGAGATAATACATCTACAAATTCCCAGTGAGAAATTATAGAGTATCTTCCCTGATTATACATATGCTTTAAAAGCGTATAATCTTTAATGTTTATTGGAAACAGTACGATGTCAGTGCTTTTTGGACAATTTTGAAGAATATCTTCAATAGTGTCTAAAGCATCCTGAACCTGTTCTTTGATTGTCAGCAATGGTGCGCCAACCAGAACGTTTAGGCTAGCTTCTATACCTAGTTCTTGGCAGTGCTGTACTAACTCGAAAAACTCTTTAACATTTATGTCTTTGTTATAAATTGATAAAGTTTTTTCATTAGTACTTTCCAACCCAAACTCGAAAGCGAGCTCATGTCCTTTCAATATCTGAAGGATTTTATTGAGCTTTTTTTCAGTGACAGTTTTGTAATGAGTTTCAAACTGCACTCGATACACATTTGTTTTTGCTACGATTTCCATTATTGAATACTGTAAGTCCTCAGGTAATTCTCTGTCATCCAGAAAGCTCCCAGAGGATTCCAAAATAAGTGTTTCTATATCTGGAGGTAGATACCTACAAATATGTTCTACTTTTTTTAGAATTTCTTCTTGACGTACAGGGTGTTTAAAACCGTAGTTACAAAAAACACAAGCGTTGTGACATCCTTTACTTGGAATGTACAACTGATAAGATGTGCCTCCAGAGGGGATTAGTGAAGCATTTACTTCAACCCCTGCAAGACAATCATCTTGCATCCGCATTTTCCAAACAGCATTTGTTAATGTTTTATTCATAAAAATCTCTCCTTTTGTTGTCGAACCTATCCCTACAAAGTGACACATTGGTCTTATTCATATAATATCATATTTTAAAAAATAAAAACCAACTATTTTGATATACAAATAGTTGATTTTATACAACTGCTATATATATTCTTGTTTTTTTATCATCTATATATTCTTCTATATCAGGCACATTATCTAAATTATATCCTGAATAAGGGATAAAGTTTACGTATAGATTGTGTGTAAATTTTCCGATTTGTTTTCCATCAATTGTATTTATTTCAAATACCAAAAATTTTTTGTTGTTTATAATGTATTTGTTACTTCCTTTAAATTTTTGGGTACTTGCTATGTAATATGTAACATCACTGTTTTCGTTGTAATCATATACATTATATTCGACAAGACCATAAGCATTGCCTTCAAAAATATTTCCTTTTTCTTTATATACATCTTTCCAAAATTTTGATGCCATTTCAGATATATGATTCATCTTTACATGTTTATGAATAGTATAAAACTCAAAACTAATATTTTCTACTTTCTCAAATGTTAGTTCTTTTTGTTCTTCACTGGTATCTTCAAATGTTAATATCGGGAAATATTTTATCTTATCCATGTTTTTATGAATGTCTTTTGGTAAAAATCCCATCATTTTTTTAAAAGCTCTAGAAAAAGAAGTTCCTGAATCATATTGATACTTTATAGCTACATCTAATACTTTACTATTTTTTTCTAATAAATCAATTGCGGACATACTTAATCTTCTTTTTCTTATATAGTCTGCAAGGGTTATATTGGTAACAAAATAAAAGATTCTATGAAGAGTATACTCATTAACTAATAGAATTCTTGCTAAATCTTTATATTCTATTTTTTCTGTTAAATTTTCTTCTATATATTTAATTAATGCATTTAATCTATTTTGATTTTGTATATACATATTATCTCCATATTATTTTTGGTATTTTTAATTTTTTTTATTATATCATTATTTTTAATAATCTTCAATTGTAAATTTTTCTTAATTTTTGTGGAAAAGAAATTTACTTTATGATAAGATATACAAAAAGAAGGGATATATCTATATGGAAACTGAAATAACAAGAATAGTCAATTTTATTAGAGAATACATGCAAGAAGATGAAAAAGTAGTAATACCAGTATCTGGTGGAATTGATTCTGATGTAGTTGCTAGGTTATGTTGCAGAGCCTTAGGAAAAGATAAAATAAAATTATTTATAGTTACTGATAATAATATGGAAAGAAAATTTTTAACAAATGCAAGAAATCTAGCAAAAGACTTGGAAGTATCATTAACAGAGATACCACTTGAAGAAAGAAATATAGAATTAATACAGATACTTGAAAAAGCGGAAAAAGACAAAATTTTTAATTCAAAATCACTGTTAGATTCAAATAAAATAAAATGTTCAATGCGTTCAACAATCATTTCTTGTTATCAAGATAAGGGATATATTATTGCAGGTTGTACAAATAGAACAGAATATGAATTAGGATTTTTTGTTACATTTCGGAGACAATTTAGCTAATTTTAAACCAATAGAACATCTATATAAAACAGATGTAATAAAGATAGCTAGATTACTAAATTCAAGAGATGAAGTTATAAATCAATCCCCATCAGCGGGATTTTGGGAAAATCAAGAAGATTTAGAAGATATTGCTTATTGGATAATAAATGAAGGGCCAATAATTGTACCGAAACAGTTTAATGATATGGAGATAGCTCGAGCTGAAAAAATAGCAAAAAAACTATCATGGAAAAAATTAGATATGTGTTTAAAAATGATAAGTAAAGAGGATGATATAGAAAATATTGTTAGAACTGTTGAATTGCCAATAGAGATAATAAATGGAATTGTAGAAATTACAAAAAAAGCTAAGAAATATAAAAGTAGGAAAATATTAGTATCTTTAAGGAAAGAAGATATTGATTAATGAATAAAATTATTAATAATGTAAATATGCGTTGCATAACCAGTTATAGGAGGAAATAGTAATGGAAAAAAATTTAAAAGTTATTATTGAAAATTGTCCACAAAATCATAAATGTCCAGCGGTAAATGTATGTCCTGTTGGAGCATTAACACAAGAAGAATTTTCAGCACCAAAAGTGGATTTAGATAAATGTGTAAGATGTGGAAAATGTTCAAATTTCTGCCCAAAGAAGGCTTTAGTTTTAGAATAAAAGGAAAAGATAAAAATGAAAGAATTTGTAAAAAAGAATAAAGTAAATTTGGTAGTAATGTTATGTTATAGTATAATAACCTTCATAATACTACTATTCCATGAATCATGGAGAGACGAAGCACAAGCTTGGCTAATAGCAAGAGACTTAAACATAATAGATATATTTAGGCAAATGAAATATGAAGGACATCCAGTAATATGGTATTTAATATTAGTACCATTTGCGAAATTAGGATTACCATATGTAACTGTCAAAATAGTAAGTTGGTTAATATGTAATATAGCAGTATGGTTAATATTAAAAAAAGCACCATTTAACTTGATTTTAAAAATTCTGTTCATATTTAGTATGCCAATGATATACTTGTATCCATCAATCTCAAGAAGTTATTGTTTAATACCATTAGCAATTACTTTAGTTGCAATATATTTTGGTCAAAGGCATGAAAAGCCAATACAATATATTTTGAGTATATTGTTCTTGGCTAATACACATGTAATAATGTATGGAATGGTTGGAATTTTACTTCTATTATTCTATATTGAAGAACTAATACAAAATAGAAAAACAAATTCAAAAGAGCAAAAGAAAAAGGTATATATTAGTTTAATAATTATAATAGTAGGTTTAATTTTGACCTTGATACCAATTTTAATAAGTATGACAACAAATACAGATGTTAGTTTAACATCTAATACAAGTATATTTGAAGATACAAAATTAAAGATGGAAAATGCTTATGAAAAAATTATGACAGGATGTTTTGGAGAAAATGAATTAATACTAAAAATAGTGGCAATAGCATTAATAATATTATTATGTTATGAAATAAGGTATCATTTTAAAAATGCTTTAGTTATAATTTGTACAGAAGGATTGCAATTTTTAATTTATACATATGTTTATATGGGTTCAGAACAAAGAGTATCAACATTAATTTTATTGATGATGTTTATTTTTTGGATACAAAATGATAAAAAAGAAAAAACAGTTAATATAGATAAAAATGAGAAAGAATTAGTAAACAATCAAAAATATTTAAAAAAGGAAAAAAGAAAAGAGCAGTTAACAAATGTTGCAGAATATATACTTGTATTTGTGTTAATTATAAATATAGCAAATGGAATGGATGCAGTAAATAAAGAAATAAAAACAACTTATTCATCATCTTATGAAACGGCAGAATGGATAAAAAATAACTTAGAAGATGACAGTGTATTCATATGTACAAATATGCCACTTTCATCAGCAATAATTCCTTATATCGGTAAAGATGTATTTTGGAGTCCGCAAACATTAGACTATTTTTCATTTACGACATGGGATGAAGATTATAGAACAGGATATAGTTTAAGAGATTTGCAAAAAAGAGTAAAAGACAATTTCGAAACAGACCAAAATCTATATTTAATATATACATATGATTTCAATGAAGAAACGATGAGTTCTCTGGAGGAACAGGAATATATTACTAAAATGTATGAATGCAATATAGCAGAAAAAGAAGAATATACAATTTACAAAATAGAGCAAAAATTCATGTTAGCAGAATCAATTTAATTTAAGAAAAAACAGGAGGTCAAAAATTGGACAAGTTAGTATTAGTAGATGGAAACAGTATAATGAATAGAGCGTTTTATGGAATAATGGGAAGCAGAATGCTTACAACTAAAGACGGAACATATACAAATGCGGTATATGGATTTTTAGCAATTCTATTTAAACTATTAGAAGATATAAATCCACAATATTTAGTTGTAGCATTTGACTTAAAAGCACCTACTGCAAGACATAAACTATATGAAGGATATAAAGCAAATAGAAAAGGAATGCCAGACGAACTTGCAGAGCAAATGCCTATAATAAAAGAAGTACTAAGAGCAATGAATATAGACATAGTAGAAATGGAAGGCTATGAAGCAGATGATGTTTTAGGAACATTATCAAGATATGGAGAAAAGCAAGGACTGGAAGTAACAATACTTTCAGGAGATAGAGATACTTTTCAACTTGCAACAGATAATATAACAATCAGAATTCCACATACAAAAGGTGGAAAAACGGAAACAGATGAATATAACCGTGAAAAAATTATAGAAAAATATGGATTAGAGCCAAAACAATTAATTGATGTAAAAGGATTACAAGGAGATTCATCAGACAATATTCCTGGTGTTCCAGGCGTTGGAGAAAAAACAGCTTTATCATTAATTCAAAAATATGCTTCAATCGAAAACTTATATGATAAGTTAGAAAAAGGTGAAGATGATTTAAAAGGAAAGCAAAAAGAAAAAATTGAGCAAAATAAAGACTTAGCATTTTTATCAAAAACTTTGGGAACAATCAATTTAGAAGTACCAATTACAGATACTTTAGAAGATTTTAAAGTAGAAGAATGGGATAAAGAAAAAGTATATGATTTATTTAAAAAGCTAAATTTTAAAAGATATATTGAAAGATTTTCTTTGCAACCAGGAGAAAGTGATAATTCAGAACAAGAAAAAGATGAAATAGAAAATTTGAAAATTGTAGATAAAAGTTTAGATGAGATCATAGAATTAGTAAAGAACCAAAAACAAATGATATTTTATTTAGATACTAAACTAGATGAAAATCCTGAAAAAATTATAAAAGAAAAAATATCTAGTATTGCAATATATGATAATAAAAATAGAGAAGCTATATTCTATAATTTCTCAGAAGAAACTGAAATACAAGCACTTAGAGAAATTTTAGAGAATAAAGAAATTAAGAAGATAAGTATTAATTTGACAAAAACATATATACTATTAAAACAAGTAGATATTACATTAGATGGAATATATTATGATATATCAATCGCATCATATATATTAAATCCAAGTAATAATAAATTAGAAATAGAAAATTTAATAGATAGATTTTTAGAAATAGATACTAGCAAATTAGCATCAAAAGAAGAAACAACACAAATAAATCTATTTGATGAAATTCCATCAATAGAACAAGATAAAGAAAAGTGCAGTAAATATAGTTATGCTATTTCAAAAATAAAAGATATAACTGAGAAAAAGTTAGAAGAAATAAATGCTTTAAAATTATTTAATGAAATAGATATGCCAACAGTTGAAGTATTATCAGATATGCAATGGAATGGTATGTATGTTGACGAAAAAGAACTAGAAGAATTTGGTCAAGAGTTAAAAGATAAACTAGAGATATTGACAAAAGAAATATATGAAATGGCAGGAGAAGAATTTAATATTAATTCTACAAAACAATTAGGAGAAATCCTTTTTGAAAAAATGAAATTACCTGTTATAAAAAAGACAAAGAGTGGTTATTCAACAGATGTTGATGTTTTAGAAAAATTAAAAAAACAAGATCCTATAATTGAAAAAATATTAGATTATAGACAATTAATGAAATTAAACTCAACATATATAGAAGGATTAAAACCATATATAAATCCAAAAACAAAAAGAATACACTCATTTTTCCATCAAACAATAACAGCTACTGGAAGAATAAGCTCAACAGAGCCAAATTTGCAAAACATTCCAACAAGGTTTGAATTAGGAAAAAGAGTAAGAAAAGTATTTAAATCTGAAAACGGAAAAGTATATTTAGATGCAGATTATTCACAAATTGAACTTAGAGTTCTAGCACATATTTCTGGTGATGAACATATGATACAAGCATTTAAAGAAGGTCAAGATATCCATAAACAAGCAGCATCAAAAGTATTTAAAACACCAATTGATGAGGTTACAAAAGAGCAAAGAAGTAATGCAAAAGCTGTTAATTTTGGTATAGTTTATGGTATTAGTGATTTTGGATTAGGTGAACAGCTTGGAATTTCTAGAAAGTTAGCTAAACAATATATAACAGAATACCTAGAACAATATGCAGGAATAAAGGCTTTTATGGAGAATATAACAGAAGAGACAAAAGAAAAGGGATATGTTGAAACTTTATTCCATAGAAGAAGATATATTCCGGAATTAAAGTCTAATAATTATATGGTTAGACAGTTTGGCTCAAGAGCAGCTATGAACACACCTATTCAGGGTACTGCTGCAGATATTATGAAGATTGCGATGATTAAGGTTTATAGAGAACTTAAAAAGAGAAATCTTAAGTCAAAAATTGTTTTACAAGTTCATGATGAGATGATGCTAGAGGTTTTACCAGAGGAGAAGGAAGAGATTAAGGTTATGATGAAAAAGGCTATGGAGTCTGCAGCTAAACTTGATGTTCCTTTGATTGCAGAGATTTCAGAGGCTAGTAATTGGTACGACTGCAAATAAAAAATATAATATTATCTTGGCCTAGACAGACAAAAAAAGTAAAGTTGATTTTAATTGAAGGGGATATGAATGTTTAATATAAAAATGAAGGAGGAGAAAATTTGAAGAACAAAAAGTTAATTATTTTTACAGCAATAGTTGTAGTTATAGTTGTTTTTCTAATTTTTGCAAGAAATCCTATTCTAAAGATAATATATCCACGTACATATGAAGAAACGGTTTCGATATATAGTGAAGAATATGGAGTAGATGATAATTTGATTTTAGCTCTTATTAAAGCTGAAAGTAATTTTGATGCAAATGCAATTTCTAATAGAAATGCAATTGGTCTAATGCAGTTAATGGAAGAGACAGCAAAAGATGTTGCTAATCAAAATGGTATTGAATTAGATGATGAAAATATTGAGCAAGAACTTTCTGATGTGTATAAAAATGTGCAAATTGGAACTTGCTATTTAGCTACTCTTTTAAAAAGATATGAGAATAAAGAAATTGCTTTAGCTGCATATAATGCTGGTATTGGTACTGTTGATAATTGGATAGATAAAGGTATTATAAAGGCTGATGGTTCAGATATTGAGAATATCCCTTATAAAGAGACAAACTATTATGTTAGAAAGATTTTAAGAGATTATGAATTTTATAACGAATTATATAAATAAAGGTTAGTATTTTGAGATTTGAAAAAAGGGAAAAATAATATAATTATCTTCCCTTTTTCTTGTTAGTGTTATTGGCGTGTTATTTACTAATGATGTACCACTTCTTTTCTTTGTCATCAAAGTAAGTAGTTACATTAGGATCTCCCTGCCAATACTTCCGGATTTCATCATAAGCTTCAGTCTTAGAGGCGAAAGGCATAGACGAAATTTTGTACTCTCCATATTAGATAAATTGGTAATATGTAGAAGAAAAATGTACTAAATACTAGACAAATGACAAAAAATGCAATAAAATAGATGTGTTAAAAATAGAAGGAGAGAAAAAATGCCAATAGAACAAATAATATTTACATTCATTTCATTTGCAATATTTGTGCTGATGTTTTTCAGAATGATAAGAAACAATGACACCACATATGTTGTTATTCTAGTTTTAGAAACAATGGGAATATCATTAAACTTTCTAGAAGTATTATTTGATATAAAACTAAATATGATATTTGTAATAATAAAATACATATTAGCAATCTTATTACCAATACTAATTATAATATTAGAAAAAAAAGGAATATCTTTACTAGAAATGGTAAATCTTCAAAAAGCTAAAATAGCAATGAACTTAGGAGACAATAAAAAGGCAAAACAAGCATTATTAAAAGTATTAGACAAAAATCCAAACAGCTATAAAGCACATTTAATGCTAGCACAAGTATATGAAAATGAAGGTGGAATGAGAAAAGCAATAGATGAATATGTACAAGCGATAGATTTAAATAAAAAAGACTATGATTCATATTATAAAGTTGCAAAACTATTAGATGGATTAGACAAAAAAGAAGAAGCATCACAGATGTTATATAGTTTACTAAATAAAAAGCCAGAAATGACAGATGCAAGTATGTTACTTGGTGAAATATTAATAGAAAATGAAATGTATAAAGAGGCAGTAAATGTATATCAAGATGCATTAAGATTTGACCAAGTAAATTACGATTTATACTACAACTTAGGAATTGCATACACAATGTTAAATGATTTCCAAAATGCAAAAACTTGTTATGAAAAAGCAGCTGAAATAAATTCACTTTTGCATAATGCAAAATATTCTTTAGCAGAGATAGCATTGATATATAAAGACTTAGAAGAAGCAGAAAGAAGATTTTTAGAAACAATTGAAGATGAAGAATTATCTGCAGATGCATATTATGAATTAGCAAAAATATATTTAATTAAAGGGGATAAAGAAACAGCAATAAGATATATTAATACAGCAATAGATGCAAATTCTAAGAAAATAGTAGAAAAGGTAAAAAAAGACCCAATATTTATACCAATTATGGCAAAAATATCTATACCATTTAATTTAGAAGAACCAGAAAAAGAAGAAAATGCAAATAGGCTTAAAGAAAAAGAAATTAAAGCAAAAGAGCATTTAGAAGAAATGAGTGAACTAACTAGAAATTTAAGCTATAATGATATAAATTTATTGAAGAAAAATGGAAAAAAGAAAGAAGATAATAATCTAGAGATGGAAAACGAAAAAGATAAAGAACAAAGAGAAAAATGATTTTGGGACGGAGAAAAAATCATCAAAGAAAGGGACGAAAGATATGTTTTGGGATATTATTAAATCAATTATATTTGGAATAGTAGAAGGAATAACAGAATGGCTACCAATTAGTAGTACAGGACACTTAATATTAGTAGAACAATTTTTAAAATTTGAACAAGTTTCACCAGAATTCTGGTCAATGTTTCAAGTGGTAATTCAATTTGGAGCAATTTTAGCAGTTGTTGTATTGTATTTTAAAAAGATATGGCCATTTACTAAAAATAAAGATAAAGCAATAAAGAAAACAGGAATATTATCATATTTTGATAAAAATATTATGACTTTATGGGGAAAAATCCTAGTTGGATGTATACCTGCAGCAGTAATTGGATTACTATTTGATGATGTATTTGAAGCATTATTTTACAATCCAGTTTGTATAGCAATTGCATTAATTGTTTTTGGTATAGCGTTTATAGTAATAGAAAACTGGAATAAACATAGAAAAGGAGCAAAGGATAAAAATTCAGAAATTACGTATAAAGATGCAATTATAATAGGAATATTCCAATTAATAGCTGCAATATTTCCAGGAACATCACGTTCAGGAGCAACAATTATTGGAGGATTGTTAATAGGTTTATCAAGAGCAAATGCAGCTGAATTTACATTTTATTTAGCAATTCCAACAATGTTAGGTGCAAGTTTATTAAAATTAGTTCAATTTGGATTTGCATTTACTGGAGCAGAAATTATAATTTTATTAGTGGGTATGATTATTTCATTTGTAGTATCTATGTTTGTAATAAAATTCTTAATGAGTTATATTAAGAAACATGACTTTAAAGTTTTTGGATATTACAGAATTGTGCTTGGAATTTTAGTTTTGGCATATTTTGCTTTAGTGTAATCAGTTATAGAAAATTAATATGAAATTGTAATAAATAAATTAGACTACTTATATATTAAAATAAGTAGTTTTTTATTTTATAGAAAACAATAATAAAAAAAGGAGATGGAGAAAATTAACAAATTTTTAGTAATTGGTGGAGATTTAAGAAATGTGGAATTAGCAAAATTGCTAAAAGAAGACGGAAAAACAGTTTATACATATGGAATGAATGTTAATAGTAGTGAAACATTAGAAAAAAGTGTAGAAGATATAGAAGTAGTAATAGGTCCTATACCTTTTTCAAGAGATGATTTAACTGTGAATAGTAAATTTGTAGAAAGTAAAATATTGATAAAAGATTTATTAGAAAGAATAAAAGGGAAAAGTTTAATTGCTGGAAATATATCAAAAGAAGTGGAAGAAATTGCTAAAAACTATAATATTGAAGTAATAGATATAATGAAGAGTGAAAAATTAGCAGTATTAAATACAATAGCAACAGCAGAAGGAACAATAGAAATAATGATTGCAAATACAAATACAATTCTTTTTAACAGTAATGTATTAATATTAGGATTTGGAAGAGTCGCAAAAACATTGGCAATCAGACTTAAGGGGTTAGTTCAATCTATTACATGTGCTTCAAGAGAAGATGAAGAATTAGCCTGGATTGAAGTATATGGATATGAAAAAATTGATTTGAATAATTTTAGTAAGTATCAAGAGATAGAAAAGAGTTTAACAAATTATGATGTGATTATAAATACAATACCTAGTATGATACTTGATGTGGAAAAATTGAAATATGTAGATAAAGAGACTTTATTAATTGACTTAGCTTCAAATCCAGGTGGTATAGATAAAGAAGAAGCAAAAAATCAAGGAATAAAATTAATTCATGCTTTAGGCTTGCCTGGAAAAGTTGCACCAAAAAGTTCAGCAAAATTTATTAAAGATATAGTTTATGAAATTATTTAGAAATATAAAATTCCTTGCTATTTTTCATATAGTGTAGTACAATAAAAATGCAAAAGGAAGGGATGTATATGAAAAATAAAAAAATAATAATTGGAATAATTGCAATAATAGTAATAGTAGCAATTATAGTAGCAGCAGTAATATTAGTACAAAAAAATGACCAAAAACAAGCAGAGCAAGCATTAAATGACTACATAAACTTAATAAACGAAAAAGATTATGAAGGAATGTATCAAAAAGTTGCAAGCATGAATATGAGCAAAGAAGACTATATAACAAGAAATCAAAACATATATGAAGGAATTGATAGTAGCAATATAAGAATTTCAATTTCGGATACAGCCAAAAATGACAATGGATATCAAATCTCATATAGACAACAAATGTACACTTCAGCAGGAGAAGTGGATTTTTATAATGTTGCAAATATAATAAAAGAAAATGGAGAATACAAACTACAATGGACATCAGGAACAATCTTTCCACAACTTGAAGAAACAGACAAAGTAAGAGTAGAAACAATAAAAGCAAAAAGAGGAAGTATATTAGACAGAAATGATAATCCTTTAGCAGAAGATGGGCAAATTGCATCAGTTGGAATAGTACCAGGTAAATTAGGAGATGCAAGAGATGAAAATATCAGTAGGATTTCAGAATTAACAGGAGTATCAGTAGATTATATAAATGATAGTTTAAATGCATCATATGTAAAAGATGACACATTTGTACCAGTAAAGAAAATTTCAGATTCAAATACTGAATTAAAAAATCAATTATTACAAATACCTGGTGTAATGATAAATAAAGAAGATGGAAGAGTATATCCATTAGGAGAAGAAGCAGGGCATCTAATCGGATATGTACAATCAATAAATGCAGAAGAATTAGAAGAAAATGAAGGAAAAGGATATACAACTACAAGCTTAATTGGAAAATCAGGATTAGAATTAGCTTATGAAGATACATTAAGAGGTATTGACGGAACAAGAATTTACATATTAGATTCAGATGGAAATGAGAAAACAGAAATTGTAAAACAAGATAAAAAAGATGGTCAAGATGTTAAATTAACTATTGATAGCAATTTACAAAAATCAGTTTATGAGCAAATGAAAAATGACAAAGGACTTTTTGTAATAATGGAGCCACAAACAGGAGAATTATTAGCATTAGTAAGTACACCAACATTTGACTCAAACGATTTTGTAGTAGGACTAACAAATGACCAATGGGATGAATTAAATAATGATGAAGCTAAACCATTATTTAATAGATTTATACAAAAATATTGCCCAGGTTCAACCTTTAAACCAGTTACAGGAGCAATTGGTTTAACATTAGGAACTATTGATCCAAATGAAGATTTAGGGTATACAGGAACGAGTTGGCAAAAAGATTCAAGTTGGGGGAATTATCACGTTACAACACTAACAGCATATAATGGAGCAAAAAATTTAATGAATGCAATAATGTATTCAGATAATATATATTTTGCACAATCAACTTTAAAAATGGGAGCACAAGATTACGCAAGTAGTTTAGATAAACTTGGATTTAATGAGCAACTAGATTTTCCATTAACACTTGCAAAATCACAATATGCAGATGATAATGGAACAACAATTGAAGGAGAAACAAAACTAGCAGACACAGGTTATGGTCAAGGAGACCTTTTAGTAAATCCAATACATATGGCATCAATTTATTCAGCATTTGCAAATGAAGGAAATATGATTAAACCAAGAATTGAATATGATGAAAGCAAAAATGGAGAAATATTAAAAGAAAATGCTATTACAAAAGAAGCGGCAGATACTATAAAAGAAGGTTTAATACAAGTTGTTGAAAATCCAAATGGATCAGCAAATGATATGAAAATAAATGGATTGACAATTGCAGGGAAAACAGGAACAGCAGAATTAAAAACATCAAGTGAAGATACAGAAAGTGGAACACTAGGCTGGTTTAATTGTTTTACAATTGACAGAGCAGAAGGAAATCTTTTAATTGTAAGTATGGTTGAGAATGTACAAAACAATAGTGAAGGTGGAAGTCATTATTTGATACAGAAAATTAGAAATTTGTTAGTTTAGAGATGTTTAAAATTGTTTCAAAATGAAACGAAATCTTATAAAGAGAAAGGAAATGATAATAATGAAAGTAATCCTAGTAAATGGAAGTCCAAAACCTAAGGGATGTACATATACAGCTTTAAAGGAAGTTGAAAAGCAATTAATAAAAAATGAAATCGAAACTGAAATATTTTGGATAGGAAATAAACCTATTTCTGGATGCTTAGGATGTGGTGGATGTTCAAAGACAGGAAAATGCGTAATAGATGATAAAGTGAATGAATTTTTAGAAAAAGTAAAAGAAGCGGATGGATTTGTATTTGGAAGCCCAGTACACTTTGCTGCAATGTCAGGAGCATTATCATCATTTATGGATAGAGCATTTTATGGAAGAGGAGCTTTGTTTGCAAATAAACCAGCAACAGCTGTAGTAAGCTGTAGAAGAGGTGGAGCAACAGCATCAGTTGATGAAATCAATAAATATTTTCAAATTACAAATATGCCAGTAGTATCATCACAATATTGGAATATGGTACATGGAAATACGCCAGAAGAAGTGTTGAGAGATGAAGAAGGAATGCAAACAATGAGAACTTTAGGAAACAATATGGCATGGTTATTAAAATCAATAGAGGCAGGAAGAAAAGCAGGTGTGAAATTACCAGAAAATGAGAAAGTTATCAGAACAAATTTTATTAGATAAAACAGAAAGACCAATAGGAATTTTTGACTCGGGAATTGGCGGAGTCACAGTATTAAAGGAAATAATAAAAATATTGCCTAATGAAGAATATGAAGGAGACTAAAAGTCTCCTTTTATATTTTATAAATATTTTTTAAGTTGCTCTACAGTATTTTCTTGAAATTTAATAAATTCATTTAAAACATTTTTAACTTCAGCATCTGCCTCTGGATTTTGATTTAATAACTTTACACCTTCAATAATTCCCATATTTGTACCTTGTATCATCATTTCAGCGATTTTTGAATTACTTTTATCAGAAATTGTATTTAACTCAACACCCATCCAACCCATAGCTTTTTGCATAGGATTTAATTCTTTAGGGAAATCATCATAATTAGTAAGTTCATTATTAACTTCATTCAAAATTTTATTATATTCATCATATTGATATTTTAAATCCTGTTTAAATCTATCATCTTGAACTTTTTCAGAAACAGTTGATATAGAATCCATTCCCATTTTAATTCCCTTATTTAACTCATTTAAAATATAACGATTACTATCCATCAAAAAAAACCTCCTAAAAATATTTATAAAATTATTATTAGCAAAAAATGAAAAAATATTAAATAAAAAACGTATAATAATTTTCAAAAAGGCAAAAATAAATAAAAAAGAAAAAGGAGTGTATTATGGAAGATTTAGTAGAAGATTTAAATTGTTTATTATCAGATTTAAACGTATTTTATCGTAAATTACAAAACTATCATTGGAATATAATTGGGAAGGATTTTTTTGTTATTCATGAAAAATTAGAAGAATACTATGATGGAATAAATGAACAAATTGATGAAATAGCTGAGCATATTTTGATGTTAGGAGCAGAACCGTTAGGAACCATGCAAGATTACTTAAATACAACTTGTATAGCTGAAGCAAAAAATGAAAAAATTAAAGATTGTGTGATGTTTGAAAATGTTATCAAGGATTTTGAAACTCTACTTAAAAAAGTAACAGACATAAAAAAGAAAGCAGATGATTCTAACAATTATGCTACATCTAGCTTGATGGATAATTATATTTTAGATTATATCAAAAAACTTTGGATGTTGAAGCAAATGATGGAAAAGGAGAAAAATGTTTAAACCTAAAGCAATCTATTATGAAAAAGAAATATTAGAATATCCATTAGGAAAACAATTAATAAAGCAATATGAAGAAATACCAAAAGTAGAAATAGAGAATCATAATAATATCGAAGAAATGAGAAAAAAAGAAAATAAAGAATTTCCATATATGAAACAAAATTTAATTATTGGAGTAAGAAAAACGCATAAATTTGTAGAAAACCATAAAACATCAGACTATTTAGTACCATATACATCATCAGGTTGTACAGCGTCATGTATGTATTGCTATCTAGTTTGCAACTATAATAAATGTGCATATCTAAGACTATTTGTAAACAGAGAGCAAATGCTAGAAAAAATAATTAAAACTGCGAATAAATCAGAAAAGGAACTAACATTTGAGATAGGAAGTAATAGTGACCTAATATTAGAAAATACAATAACAAGAAATCTTCCTTGGACAATAGAAAATTTTAAACATGTAGAAAAAGGACATCTAACATTTCCAACAAAATTTGATATGGTGGATGATATATTACCATTAGACCATAAAGGAAAAGTTACAATTAGGGTAAGTGTAAATCCAGAAGAGATTATAAATAAAGTGGAATTTGGAACATCAAGATTAAAAGGTAGAATAGAAGCAATAAACAAGTTAAAAGAAGCGGGATATAAAGTGGGAATATTAATCGCACCAGTAATATTAGTAGAAAATTGGAAAAAATTATATTTAGAATTAATACAAAGATTAAATCAAGAGTTATCTGAAAAAGTTAAAAAAGACACATTTTTTGAAATAATATTTATGACATATAGTTTTGTTCATACAAAAATAAATGAAGAAGCATTTCCAAATGCCATAAACTTGTATAACAAGGAAATGATGACAGGTAGAGGCAGAGGGAAATATATGTATAAAAATGATATAAGAAAAGATGGAGAAATATTCTTAAGAGAACAAATGCATAAATATTTTTCAAATAATAAAATTGAATATATCGTGTGATGTCCCATTGGGGACGTTTCCATGTGGACAAAAATGTCCAAAAAGAAACGTCCCTAATGGGACAAAAATGTCCTTTTTGGGACACATCTTTTTAAGGAAAGACATTTCACAAAAAATTCACAAATAAAATTAGCAAAAAGTATTGACAAGTGCTAAAAATGGGTATAATATATATGAAGTTAGCAAACAATAACGAAGAGTGCTAAAAACAATAGTTTAACAATTAAAATAGCTAAAGAGGTGAAAAAATTGTTAGATGATAGAAAGAAAAAAGTTTTGCAAGCAATAGTAGAGGAATACATAAATACAGCAGAGCCAGTAAGCTCAAATGCATTAACAACAAATCATGGATTAGATTGTAGTAGTGCAACAATAAGAAATGAAATGGCTGAATTAGAGAAAAACGGTTACTTAGATAAAACGCATACATCAAGTGGAAGAATTCCGTCAGAAAAGGGATACAGGTACTATGTTGATGAACTTTTGAATGATAAAGATATTAGTTTAGAAGAAATTAAATATATTAGTTCAAAATTGGAGACAAAGGTAAATGAAATCGAAGATTTAACAAAAATAACTGCGAATACGATTTCAGAAGTTACACATTATACTGCAGTTTCAATAGGACCAAAGACATCTAGTCAAATAATCGAAGATATTAAATTTGTTTTGCTAGGTTCAAGAATGATGATGGCAGTAATCTTAACTGACACAGGTTTAGTTAAAGAAACAATTATAAAGTTTGATGAAGATGTGACACAAAAACAAATTGAAACAATGAATTATATGTTTAATAATAAACTAAAAGGACAACCAATAGAGACAATTGATAGACCATTAGAAGAATATCTATATGATGAAATGACATATAGTGTGAATGTTATAAAACCGGTAATAGAGCAATTGAAAAAGGTTATACAGGAAGATGAAAATATATATTTAGAAGGTGCAAATAAATCTTTTGATTTGCCAGAATTCAATAGCTTAGAAGTAGCAAAAAACTTTGTTAATATTTTAGATACAAAAGAAGTTGTTGCAGATATGCTAAATTCTGGTTTTGCAGAAGATATAAATGTATATATAGGTGAAGAAAATAAGCAAGATGAGTTGAAAGATTTTAGTGTTGTAACTTTTAAACATAAGGTTAATGGAAAAGATTTAGGAACTATTGGTATTATAGGTCCTAAGAGAATGGATTATTCAAAGGTTATTTCTGTTATGAAGTATATTAATAGGAAATTGAAAGAACTTTAAAATTTGAAAAATAATCACAATTAGAAGACTATATTAAGAAGGGATGAAGTATAAATGGCAGATAAGGAAAATTTAGAAAATGATGTTGAAAAAGAAGTAAAACAAACAGAAAAAAACGATTCTAAAGGTGAAAACAAAAATAAGGAAGTAGTTCCAAAACAAGATTATGATGAGTTAGATGACAGATATAAAAGAATTTTAGCAGAATTTGAAAATTTCAAAAAAAGAAGTGCAAAAGAAAGAGAAGGATTATACAATTCAATTCTTTCTGATGTAATAGAGGTGATTTTACCAGTAGTTGATAACTTGGAAAATGCAGCCAAAGTTGAGACAAAAGATGAAAGTTATAAACAAGGTGTAGAATTAGTGTTAAAACAATTTAAAGATGTTTTGACATCAAAAGGTATAGAGGAAATTAAAGCAGTTGGAGAAACTTTTGACCCAAGCTTACATGAAGCAGTAAGTAGTATTAAAGATGATACAAAGGGTGAAAAAGAAATTGTACAAGAGTATAGAAAAGGATATAAAATAGGAAATAGAGTAATTAGACATTCAATGGTTGTAGTAGCAAATTAAAAGGGGAATAAAAATGATAAGAATACTAGGAATACTATTAGATATAGTAATATTTTGCATCATATATTCTGCTATGGATAAAAATATAGGATATTTAAAAAAGGTATTGATTTATGCAGTTGGGATGGAAGTAGAACTATTCATAGTAATGCTATTATTAGGATATATATCAATATTAATGATATTATTAACATTTGGAGCATTTTTTGTAGTAGGTTTACTAGTAATATTTATTGTAGACAAATTGAATAATCGTTATCTTTTTGAAAGAGTACCTTTTGTAATAATAGCTGTGGTAATAGATATAGCAATAAAATATGTTGCGACTATATTATTAGGTGGATATCTAGCAATAGGACTAATATAAAAATAATTTAGTTATTAATTTTATATATAAATAGCTTCGTTGATGGGGAGAGAAGCATAAAAATAAAATAAAAACTGTTTTTTGACCCCGTCCCAAAAAACAGTAAGGAAAGGATGAATAAAAATGGGAAAAATTATAGGAATTGACTTAGGAACAACAAATTCATGTGTAGCAGTTATGGAAGGTGGAGAGCCAGTAGTAATACCAAATGCAGAAGGAAATAGAACAACACCATCAGTTGTTGCATTTTCAAAAAATGGTGAAAGACTAGTTGGACAAATTGCAAAACGTCAAGCAGTTACAAATC
>CAMLUO010000001.1 GCA_946487895.1 uncultured Clostridium sp. | reverse complement strand
AAAATGTAGAAAAGTGGTGAAAAATAGATGAGAGAAAAAGATAGAAATTCCATAGGGATAGAGAAAATGTTACCGCAGTTTACTACGATGAATGTTATAGATGGTCAGGCTGGTCTAGTGAGTTATTCTAGTCTGATTTTTTACAGCCTAACCATCGATAACATACTAAACATCATAGTATTGCTAATACTAGCAGGAGTTAGTATAGCAACATTAACAGGAGAGAATGGAATATTAACAAGAGCAAGTAAAGCGAAAGAAGAAAGTGAAAAGGCCGAGATAATTGAACAAATAAGATTGGATATTACAGATAAACAAGCAGAAAATGAAGGGAATATCACCGAAGATAAATTTTATGAAATATTAAGGAAATATGGTACTATTTCAGATGATGAGACAACATTGACAACGAATAAAGGAAATTATGAAATACTAATTTCTGATATTTATGGTGGAGAAGTAGCAAGTTCTTTGGTTACAACACCAGTTGATAGCTGGGAATATCTATTAGATGAAGGAAATAAAACAATAACTTTAACTAAATATATAGGAACAGATGCAAAGATATTTATTCCTGGAAGTTTTGTAATAGATAATAATACGTATTTAACAAAAATAGGAAATACGGTAAACAACAGTGGAACACTCAATGGTCCTTTTGCTACAAATACTATATTAACAGACATAGAATTTGATAATAACATTGTTATTTCTGACGTTGCACAAATGTTTAAGGATTGTACAAAGTTAGAAAATGTATATAACTTACCTGGAACTTATAAGGGAATGTATTACACTTTTTCTAATTGTCCAAATCTATCTAATGTACCTGAAATACATGAGCAAGTTACATCAATGTATAGAACATTTTTTAACTGTTTTCATGGAGAGAATACAGATGAAGATATTATAAAAATAAAAGTTTTATCAAATAATATATCAGATATGACAGAATGTTTTATGTGGACGCAAAAAAAAGTAGAAATAAGTGTTAATAATAATACAACTACGTATAGTACAGTTAATTCACAAATTGATAATTGGAATAGTTCTAATCAGTACAATAATGTCTTTTTGGAAGGAGAAAAGATAATAGATATTGCTTGTTGGGGGGATAGTCTAACTGGAGGTTCTGGGGGTAATGGTACATCATATGTGAATTACTTGAAAAAAATCTTGTTGGAAGATTAGTAAATCCAATTCAATTGGGAATAGGCGGAGAAAAAGCAAATGCCATTGCAATGAGACAGGGTGGACTAAAAACGTACGTTGATTATTTTACACTTCCAAATGATACTACCCCAGTAGAAATAACATTAAAAGATGAATATGGAAACGTTGTTACTACTTTAGCAAATGAAGGAACTACATCTCTTAATCCTTGCTATATTGGAGGTATTGAAGGAAACATTTATAATTCAAATGGAACAACATATTTCAAAAGAACTACATCTGGTCAAGAAAAAACTATAGAGGATAATACTCAAATAACTACAAATCCAATGATTAAATATAGCAAAAATGCAGAGGTGAATATTATTTGGTCAGGGCAAAATGATTCTGGTGCAGACTTTGATCTTCAACAAATTATAAATATACAAAAAAAGATGATAGAATATTCAGATAATAATAATTATATAATAATAGGATTATTGTATGCAGGTGATGAAGTAAACAATACTATGGCTGAAACTTATGGAGAACATTTTTTAGATGTTAGAAACGCTTTAAGTACAGATAATTCAAATACCGTTTCAGAAGATTATAAATCCGATTCTATTCACTTAAATGAAGAAGGATATACAATAGTGGGAGAGCAAGTATATAATAAATTGGTTTCATTAGGATATATAGCTGAGTAAAAAAAGAATTTATAAAATAATTTTAGTTTCACATTATTTTATAAATTCTTTTTATTAAATCTTTAGGCTCAAAATATTCAATAAATATAAAAATAACAAATAAAATAAAAAAATCACAAAAAACCATTTACATTTACAAAAAAATTGTATAAAATAGAAAAGAAAGAAGAGAAAAACGTCGAAAACAAAAGAAAATTTAAGAAAGAAGGGGTAATATCAATGAAAATATTGATGTTAACATGGGAATACCCACCAAGAGTGGTAGGAGGAATTTCAAGAGTAGTACATGATTTATCAAGAACTTTACTAAAAGATGGACATGATGTAACAGTAGTAACATATAAAGACGGAGATGCACCATACTTTGAAGATGATAAAGGAGTCAAAGTATATCGTGTAGACAACTTTATGATAAATCCAAATAATTTCATAGACTGGATAATGCAAATGAATTTCAATATGATAGCAAAAGCAAATGAAATTATTGCAAAAGAAGGAAATTTTGACGTTATACATGCACATGACTGGTTAGTTGCATATGCGGCAAAAACACTAAAAAATTCATATAACATACCAATAGTATCAACAATACATGCAACAGAAGCAGGAAGAAACAGTGGAATACATGATGAAACACAAAGATATATAAATGATACAGAATGGATGTTAACATATGAATCTTCAGAAGTAATAGTAAATAGCAACTACATGAAAGGCGAACTACAAAGACTATTTGGTTTACCATATGAAAAAATAAATGTAGTACCAAATGGTGTAAACTTAAGCCTATTCAACGGAGTAGAAAGAGACTACAACTTCAGAAGAAGATATGCAATGGACAATGAAAAAATCATCCTATTTATGGGAAGATTAGTATATGAAAAAGGAATACAACATCTAATTGCAGCAATGCCAAAAATATTAAGCGGATACCATGATACCAAACTTGTAATTTGTGGGAAAGGCGGAATGCTAGAAGAATTACAACAACAAGTAAGACAAATGGGAATAGAAAACAAAGTATATTTTGCAGGATATATGCAAGGAAAAGATGTGCAAAGAATCTACAAAGCAGCAGATATATCAGTATTTCCAAGTACATATGAACCATTTGGAATAGTTGCACTAGAAGCAATGCTTTCAGAAAATCCAGTTGTAGTATCTGATATAGGTGGACTAAATGAAATAGTAGAACATAGAGTAAACGGAATGAAAAGCTATTGTGGAAATCCAAATTCAATTGCAGATTCAATATTAGAATTATTATATGACCACAAATTATGTGCAGATATTACAAAAAGAGCAAAAAATAAAGTAAGAAATGATTATAATTGGAGTAAAATAGCTCAAGATACACACTTTACTTATCAAAAAGCAATTTGTCAATCAATGGCAGAAAAGCAAAAAAGAGAATTGGAACAAGAAAGAGCAAGAAAAACAAAAAAAGCAAGAAATACGGAAAGAGAAATAACAAACTTATTAAGTTTCAGAAAAAGACAAGCATATGCATAAGACAGGGAGCAGGGATTAAGGGACGGTCCTAAAAATCCCTGTTTTTGTGTTTTTTATAGCTATGTAAATAATTTACTAATTAAAACAGGGATTTTTAGGACCGTCCCCTAATCCGTTTTAAAAATTTTTAAAGAATTTTCACAATTTCTACAAATTTAGCAAAAAAATGGTGTATAATATAAAAGCAAAGCAAAAATAAAAATTGAAAGGAAAAACAAATATGGCAGAATTTAAATCAGGATTTGTAACATTAATAGGAAGAACAAATGTAGGAAAATCAACACTATTAAACTTACTTGTAGGAGAAAAAGTTGCAGCAATAGCAAATAAAGTACAAACAACAAGAACAGCGATAAAAGGAATAGTAAACAGAGAAAATTCACAAATAATATTTGTAGACACTCCAGGGATTCATAAACCAAAAACAAAATTAAACGAAACAATGATAGAAACATCATTTGGAAGCCTTGCAGACAGTGACTTAATATTATTTTTAATTGAAGCAACAAGTGATGAAATAGGTAGAGGAGATAGAAGGATTTTAGACAAAATAAAAGAAGCAAAAAAGAAAACAATTTTAATAATTAATAAAATCGACTTAGTAAAAAAAGAAAAATTATTAAGTCTAATTGATTTATATAGCAAAGAATATGACTTTGAAACAGTAATACCAATTTCAGCAACAAATATCAAATACAAAGAAATAATATTAGATGAAATCGAAAAGAACCTAAAAGAAGGACCTGCATATTATGATATAGAGGAATATACAGACCAGACTTTAAGACAACTTGCAGAAGAAACAATTAGAGAAAAGGCATTAAAACTATTACAAGATGAAGTACCACATGGAATTTATGTTGAAGTAGAAAAAATGAAACAAAGAAAAAACAAAAATGGTGAAGATATATATGATATAGAAGCAACAATTTATTGCTTAAGAAATTCACACAAAGGCATTATAATAGGAAAAAACGGAGAAATGCTAAAAAGAATTGGAAGAATGGCAAGAATTGACATGGAGGAAAATTTTGGAGTAAAAGTAAATCTAAAAACTTGGGTAAAAGTAAAAGAAGACTGGCAAGAAAATGATTCAATAGTAAATAAATTTAAATTAAACAAATAGAATAAAAATACCAAAAATGCAAAAGATAAAAGTAAAGACATAAGGAAGGAATGATAGCAAATGATTAAAAAAATAGCATGGGAAGCATTTAAAAATACGGGTGATATAAACACATATTTAGAATTTAAACAAATAGAAGAAATAGAAAAAGGGATTTGGGGACGTTCTTTTAATCCCTTCGAACAGGGATTGAGGGACACTCCTAATAAATTGGATAACAGTTTTAATATAGAAAAAAGAATAACTAAAAAAGATGATAACTAAAAGGAGAAATAACTAAATGGCAAACATAAAAATAAGCGGAGTAGTACTATCAGAAAGCAATATGGGAGATTATGACAAAATGCTAACAATATTAACACCAAATGTACGGAAAAATCTCATGTGTAGCTAAAGGAGCACGTAGGCCAAGAAGTGCTCTTTTAGCAGGCACGCAAATGTTTTGCTTTGGAGAATATTTAATGTTCAAAGGGACAAGTACATATCATATAAATTCGGTAGAACCAATAGAAGTATTCTATAATATAAGAACAGATTTAGATAAGTTGAAATATGCAGTAAATATAATAAAAATAATACAAGACGTAACACATGAAAACCAGAATTGTTTTAATATATTACAATTACTTTTAAATACTTTATATGTAATATCGGAAACAGATAAAAATTTAGATTTAGTATTAAGCATATTTAAAATGAGATTAGCAAGCATTATAGGATTTAGACCAAAAATAGAAGAATGCACAAATTGCAATGAAAGAGAAAATTTACAATATTTTAGTTTAAGAGATAATGGACTAAAATGCAAAACATGTGGAGCTCTGGATAAATCAGCTATTAGCATAACAGAAAGCACTTTAAATGCAATAAGATATACGATAACAGCACCACCTAAAAAGTTGTACTCATTTGAAATAAAAGATGAATCTTTAGAAGAGTTTAAACTTATTGCTAAATTATACTTTAATGAAAAACTGGAAAAAGAGTATAAATTAGAAGAACTATTTTAACGGAGTCTAAATGTTAATTAATAAGGATATGTGAAAATTGAGTAACTATAAAATGAAAAATAGCAAAAAAACTTGAAAAAAAACGAAATAACGTATATAATAAAAATATACCATAAAATTTAAACATGAAAGAAGAAGGGAGCGATTTTTATGAAAATAAAAATAACAGGAAAGGAACTAAAGATAACAGAAGCTATAAACGATTACGTAGAGAGAAAATTAGACAGAATAGATAAATATTTTGAAGATTCTGAAGCAGAAGTTACATTAAGAACAGAGAAAAATGAACAAATAGCAGAAATCTATGTAACTGCAAATGGAGAAAAATACAGAGCAGTAACAGAAGACAAAGATATGTATGCATCAATTGATAAAGATATTGATATATTAGAAGGACAAATTAGAAAGGCAAAAACTAAAAAAGAAAAAATGATGAAAGATTCATCAATTAAAACAATGGAAACAATAGATGATAAAATTTCAGAAATACAAGATGAAATTATAAAAACATCATATTATGAAATAAAACCAATGTTACCAGAAGATGCAGTTTTAAAATTAAAAGAAAAACCAACACACAATTTCTTAACATTTATAAATGTTGAAACAGGAAAAGTAAATGTAATACATAAATTAAAAGATGGAAAAAATTATGGTTTAGTAGAACCAGAAGCATAAAAAAGAAATTTTATAAAAAATGAAAAGGCAGGAAATCAAATCCTGCCTTTATGTATTTTAAAAATAAAATATATAAAAACAAAATTTAACTTCCTACCAAAAAGTGTTAAAATATAAAACTATTTCATGTTTCTTTCAGCTTGTTCAATCATTTTTTTAACCATTTGTCCACCTATTTTACCAGCATCTCTTGAAGATAAATCTCCGTTATATCCGTCTTTTAAATTAACACCTACTTCACTAGCTACTTCATATTTGAATTTATCTAAAGCAGTCATAGCTTCTGGAACTAATTTTTTGTTTGATGAGTTTGCCATTGTTTTTTCACCTCCTGTAATATTACATTTAAGAAAAAACTTTTGCTTTTTCTAATACTAGAATGTGTAGAAAAAGAAGAAAATAAACAAGAAATTTTTACCAAAAAATGAAATAAATTATATTGCAATTTTTTGTCACAAAAAGTATAATGAAAAAGCAGACAAAAAATAATAAAGTTTAAATATAAGTGGGGGAATAAAATTATGTATAAATTAGTAGCGATAGACCTAGATGGAACAATGCTAGATAGTTTCGGACAAGTTACAGAAAACACAAAAAAAGCAATACAAAAAACAATAAAAAAAGGAATAGATGTAATAATTGCATCAGGAAGACCAATTGATTCAATAAAAACAATTGCAAAAGAAATTGGGAGCAACAAATATTTTATAGCGGGAAATGGAGCTCTTATTTATGATATCCAAAAAGATGAAGTTTTATATGAAAATTATATGAACAAACAAAAAGTTTTAGAAATTATAAAAATATGCGAAGAAAATAGTATTGCATATAACGTATATACAGATAAAACAATATTAGCAACAAGCCTTAAATATAATGTGTTGTACTATCATAAAGAAAATTTAAAAAAACAAGAAGATAAAAGAACACATATAAACATTGTAGAAAATATGTATGAATACATACAAAAAATGCAAGAAGAAAAATTTTTAAAAATAACTATATGTGATGACAGCAAAACAGTTTTTCAATCAATTATAAGAAAATTAGAAAAAGTAAAAGATATAGAAATGTTAGATGTTTCACATATGTCAAGAAAGGTAATAGAGCAAGGAACAGAATCAATACCGATAGAATATTACTATACAGAAATTTCATCAAAAGATGTAGATAAATGGTTTGCAATAGAATTTTTAATAAAAAAATTAAATATAAAAAAAGAAGAAGTTATAGCAATAGGGGATAATGTAAATGATAAAAAAATGATTGAACAAGCAGGATTGGGAATAGCGATGGGACAAAGTATGCCACAATTAAAAGAGTTAGCCAATTACGTCACAAGTTCAAATGTTGAAGAAGGAGTAGCAAAAACTTTAGAAAGATTTTGTATATAAAAAACAAAATATTACAAAAATATTACAAAAGTGTGAAGTTTGTATAACAAGAAACAAATTTATTGATTTTGGAACATGTTTGAGTTAAAATAAAATAGATAATATTTTGTAAAAAAATATAGAAAAATAAATTATAAGGGAGGAATTTGTTATGGCAACAAATCCAATGCAAAGAAAAGCAAGAAATTCATTTTTATTAGGAATGTTAGTAATGTTACTAATTTCAGGTATAGTTATAGCATTATTATTTATGCAATTAATGAGCAAAATACAAGAGGAAAATGAAGAATTAGCAAACAGTGTAAATGCATATGTTTTAAATCAAGATGTTAGCTCTGGACAAGTAATTACAACTGATATGCTAACATTACAAACAGTTAATAAAACACTTGTACCAAGTAATGCGACAAGTGATATTAGTTTGATTCAAAATTATGCTCTACAAGATAAAGAAGGAAATGATATCTATACAAGATATAGAAATAATGAACCAAGTCTATACATAACAATAGACGGAACAGAATATCAAGTAGAACAAGAAGAAGAAACAGAAAACTACTTTATTACTAGAAACAATAATAAAGAATATTTAGAATTAAATAGTGTACCACTAGTTGCAAAAGTAGATATGAATGCAAATACTGTAATAACAACAGAATTATTAAGCAAAAGTGACAACGTGGTACAAGATGACATGAGAAAACAAGAATATAACATGGTAGTATTACCAATGGATTTAACTACAGGTGATTATATAGATATTCGTTTAATGTTGCCATCAGGACAAGATTATATAGTTGTATCTAAAAAAGAAGTAGAAATACCAGTAATAGGTGGAATAGACTCAGAAGATACAATATGGATTAATATGACAGAAGATGAAATTTTACATATGAGTTGTGCAATAATAGATGCTTATCAAATAAATGGAGCAAAACTTTATGCAACTAAATATACAGAAGCAGGAATGCAAGCAGCAGCAACACCAACATATCCAATAAACGAAAGTACTTCAGCACTATTACAAAGTGATCCAAACATATTAGAAAGAGCAATGAATGAAATAAGAGAAAGATACAATAGCAATAATAGTGCAGCATTAAGAAATAATTACATTAACAGTGCAATAAATTCACAAGGCGATCAAGCAGCTACGAATTTACAAACAAACATGGAAGAAAGTATAACAAATTCTCAAAATTCAAGAAAAGAATATCTAGATTCATTATCAGCACCAGTAACAACAACAGAATAAAAAAGGAGAGAAAAACATATGAAGAAAATAGGGTTTATAGGGGCTTATGACAAAATAGATTTAATTTTATATGTTGCCAAGATACTAACAACTCTAAAACAAAAAGTGTTAGTGATAGATTCTACTATTAACCAAAAAGCAAGATATATTGTGCCAGTTATAAACCCTACTGTGAAATATGTTACAGAATTCGAAGAAATAGATATCGCAGTGGGATTTGAAAATATATCAGATATAAAAAAATATCTAGGGTTAGCAGAAGAACAAGAAATGGAATATGATATTATTTTAATCGATACAGATGATATTAAAGGTTTCAACTCATATGGACTAGAAGAAGCAATCAAAAACTATTTTGTAACATCGTTTGATAATTATTCACTAAAAAAAGGATTGGAAGTATTAACAGGTTTAAAAGATCCAATCAGCTTAACAAAAGTTTACTTTTCAAAAGAAATGCTCAAAGAAGAAGATGACTATTTAAATTTTCTTTCACTTGGATACAAAGTAATTTGGAATGAATATAGATTATATTTTCCTATTGAAAATGGTGATTTGAGTGTGATATATGAAAATCAAAGAGTCGCAAAAATAAAATTTAAAAAATTAAGTGTACAATACAAAGACGGATTAGCGTATTTAGCAGAAGGAATTTTAGGAAATGTAAGCGAAAGCAATATAAGAAGAGCTATTAAAGTGATTGAAAGAAATGTATAAGAATAGATTTTGGGCTGGAAAGGAATGAAATAAAATGTCAGTAGTAACATTTTGGAATAGTGGAAAAGAGCAAACTGGAAAAACCTTATCGATAGCAGCAATTAGTACATATATGGCGATAGAACACAATTATCGTATATTAGTTGTTTCTACTGGAAAAGACGACAAAACTTTAGATAGATGCTTTTGGCAAGAAAAGAAAGTGAAAAAAAATTTAGGATTATTTGGACCAAATACACATGTTGCAATGGAAGAAGGAATTAGCGGATTAATAAAAATAATGAGAAGTAACAAGTTGGAAGCAGAGAATATTACAAACTATACAAAAATAGTTTTTAAAGATAGATTAGAAATTTTACAAACATATAAAGGTAGTCAAGATGAATATAAAAATTTGTGTAAAATGTATCCAGAAATAATTAATTTAGCAAATAATTATTATGATTTAGTATTGGTAGATTTAGATGCAGAAGTAGATGAAAATACAAAAAAAGAAATTATAGAAGCATCTAATTTAGTAATAGTTAATTTAAGCCAAAGATTAGCAAGTATAAACAATTTTATGGAGATAAGAGAAAAACAACCAATGTTTACAACAAAAAAAGCATTACTACTAATTGGAAGATATGACAAATTTTCAAAATACTCTATAAAAAATATTTCAAGATACATGAGCGAAAAAAATAAGGTTTCAACGATACCGTATAATACATTGTTTTTTGAAGCAGCTGAAGAAGCAAAAGTACCAGATTTATTCTTAAGACTTAGAAAAACGGTGGATGAAGAAGATAGAAATGGATTTTTTATAGCAGAAGTAGGAAGAACAGCAGAAAATATCATATATAGATTACAAGATTTACAAATGAAAATGGGGTAAATAAGTAAGGAGGGAAACTAAATGACAATAACAAATATCATCTTAATAATAGTTGTATTGGCTGTTGCTGGATATGCGATTTATTATGTTGTTAAGAAAAAGAAAACCGCAGAAGTAGAAACGGATATAGATGTTGATGATAAAACTTATACCATAGAAAAAATGATTGAATTCGTCAAAAAAAGATTAGACGAAATAACAAAAATCAACCTTTATGATATAGGACTATCAGAAGAAGAACTTAAGAGAAGAAAAAATAAAAAATATGAATTAAAGAAAGCTTTAAAAGGCTGTACATATGGAGATATAAATGATAAAAAATATGTAAAAGAATTGATTTTTGATTTACTAGAAAAAGAATATGGAGTAACAGAAAGTAACATATCAAAAGCAATTCCATTTGATATCCCATCCTTACTAACAGCACAAGATAAATTTGATATTTTAATATATGTATACAAAAAAGAATTTGCATATGAAGCTTTAACTGAATTAATAAAAAAATATAACTTAGCAGAATTGAAATACCTAGATGGAGAGACAAAACCTTCATATGTTATAACAGCACATGAAATCGAAGAAATATATGAAAAAGAAAATGTAGTATTGAGCTTTTCAGATAAACTATCAATAGTAGTACAAAGAATATATCAACACTACAAAGGATATAGTAGTATCGATGAAGTAAGAGATATGAACATAGATGGTGTATCTGGAGGAGTTTCTGGATTACCAGAAAGTTTCCTAAGTCAAGTTGCACAAACAGATGGAGGAGATTATCTAAATCAAGTTGTAGAGCATAAGGTTCCAAGAGCATGTGATAGTATATGGATATTCTTCCAAGGTAAATCAATACGTTTAGCATTCCTATCATTTGGAACAGAAGCAGAATTAAAAAGAGTATGTCAAAATATATATAAATACAATAACCCAGGACAATTATCAGACACAAATGGATATAAAATCAATGAAATGAAGGATGGTTCACGTGTCGTTGTTGTAAGACCAAGTTTCTCAGAGACATGGGCATTCTTCGTAAGAAAATTCGACGTTAAGCGTTCTACTCTAGAACAATGGTTCAAAGGAGAAGTGGGTAGTGACGAATCAATAGAACTACTTAAATATTTAGTAAAAGGAGCAAGAATTATATCAATTACTGGTGAGCAAGGTTGTGGTAAAACAACAATGCTTATGGGAATGATAGAAAACATTTATGAAACAATGAACATCCGTGTTCAGGAAACTGCATTCGAGCTTCACTTAAGAAAAATTTATCCAACAAGAAACATCTTAACCTTTAGAGAAACAGAAACAATTTCAGGACAAGAAGGATTAGACGTTCAAAAGAAAACTGACGGTTCTGTTAATATCATCGGAGAGGTTGCAACAGACCCCGTAGCTGCTTGGATGATACAAGCTGCCCAAGTTGCATCAAAATTCACATTATTTACACACCATGCTAAAACATTTCCAAACTTAGTTACAGCATTAAGAAACTCAATGTTAAGAATTGGACAATTCAATAATGAAAAAACAGCAGAAGAACAAGTTATACAAGTATTAAACTTTGATATACACTTAACAAAAGACTTTAGAGGAAAAAGATATGTAGAAAGAATAACAGAATGTATACCAGTAGAGGACAAAAATGAATATACATTTGACCATAGAAAAGAAAAATCACTAGAAGGAAAATTTGACAAGTTTTTTGATAATGCAACACATTACTTTGAAAAAGTTACAGACAGAAAGTTATATACATATAGAAACATATTAGAATATGTAGACGGTGAATACGTAATAACAAATCCAATAACAGAAACAAACTTAAAAGAAATGAGACTAAACATGGACGAAACAGATGCAGAAGCATTTGATAAATTCGTAGAAAGACACTGGGGAAATCAACTAAGACAAACAGTAACAGTAAGCGCTGAACCAGTGGAAACAAAACCAAAAAGAAGAGGCAGAAAACCTAAAACAGAAGCTTAGCCAAAGGAGGTGCTAAAACAAGTGGACAATACAATAATATATTACATTATGGGTGGATCAGTTGGATTATTTGTATTAGTAGTATTATTATATTACATACTATCCAAAAAAATGCAAAAATCAGAATATAAAAGAATACAAAGACTACAAGAAGGAACAAGAGAGAACAAATTCTCAACAGAAATACTACTCCAAAAACTATATTTAACATACATAAAAATACCATTCATAAAAAGATATGTATTAAAAATAAGAAGAAGATTAGAAATAATAAATGTAGACGACGAATACGCAACCAGAAAAGGAACAGCAAAAATATTAACAAAAGCACTTGTTATTTTAGTACCATTAATAGTAATTACAATAATAATTACATATACAAACTATCTATTAATGTTTATACTTTTAATATTTGAAATCTTTATGATAGACACATTAATTGATGGATCAGTAGATAAAATAGACAATAGATTACTAAGAGAGCAATTAGACTTTTTCTCAGAAATCAGACATGCATATCATGAATATAACATGGTAGAAGAAGCGATATATCAAGTATCACAAGATGATGAAAAAGATATATCAAGACAGGGAGAAAAAATTTATGAAATCTTAATTTCAGATGATCCAGAGACAGAAATAGAAAAATACTATGATATTGCACCAAACAGTTTCCTAAAAGAATTTGCAGGAATATCATATTTAACAAAAGAATTTGGAGACAGAAAAGTAAATGGAGCATCACTATATTTAAAAAATGTTAATAACATAACTCAAGAAATGCAATTAGAAATATTGAAAAGAGATAAATTAAACTATGTATTTCAAAGTTTATCAGTAATCTCAATTGCACCAGTATTGTTGTTAGAACCTTTAAAAAATTGGGCAATATCAAACTTCTCATTTACAGCAAGTTGGTATCAAGGAAAATCTGGAATGATAGCTCAAATAATAATATTATTATTAACATTTATATCTTATATACTTGTTAGAAAACTAAAAGATAATGGCTCAACTGGAATGAATACAAAAAATACAGAAAATCCATGGCAGGCAAGATTATATAAGAAAAAAATAATTAAAAAGATAGTAGATTTATTTATTCCAAAAGAAGGTACAAAAGAATATAGAAAGGTTGGACAACTATTAAAAGATGCAGCTTCATCACAGAAAATGGAATGGCTGTATACAAATAGGATATGTTTATTTATAGTAACATTTATTGTATCAATAATAATATTTTCACAACTACATGCGGTAGCAAAAAATTACATATATACAGAACCGACGACCGATTATGATATAATAGGTGGATTGTCGGAAAAAGATGAACAAAAAGCAATAGAATTGACAGAACAAGATAATAAAATATTAGATCAATTTAAAGGAAAGACAAATACAACAGATGAACAAATAAGAATGGCAGTAGAAAGATTACCATATTACTATGAAGAAGATGAAGCCGAAATAGATAAGGCAGTAGAAAGAATTAGAGAAAAATTAGATGTAATCAATAGTGAATATATGCAATGGTTTGAGATATTATTAGCATTTGTATTTGCAATAATAGGATATATGGCACCAATTTGGATTCTTATGTTCCAAGTTAAGATGAGACAACTAGAAATGGAAGATGAAGTAATGCAATTTCAAACAATCATATTGATGCTAATGAGAATTGAAAGAGTAAATGTAGAAATTATATTAGAATGGTTAGAAAGATATTCAAATATATTTAAAGCACCAATAGCAAAGTGTGTTAACAACTATGAAGCAGGAGCATGGGAAGCTTTAGAACAAATGAAAGAAGAAGTAAGCTACACACCATTAATAAGAATAATAGAAAGCTTGCAGGCAGCAGTTGAAAAAATACCTATCACAGACGCATTTGATGAATTAGATTCAGAAAGAGATTACTATCAAGAAAAGAGAAAAGAATCAAATGATAGATTAATAAAAAGAAAAGGAATGATAGGAAAAATTATAGGATTTGCTCCAATGGTTTGTATGTTTGTTGGATATTTAATTATACCATTAGTATTTATAGGATTGACAAGTATGTCAAGTTCATTTACATCAATGACAGCTGTACAATAGACATTAGAAATAATCAGAAAATAAGGAGTGAGATAAATGGAAAATGCATCAAAAGCATTAATAATGGCAGGTGGAGTATTAATTGCATTGATGATAATTGGAGCATTACTTTTGATGTTTTCCAACTTATCAAGCTATCAAGAAACAAATACACAAGGAGAAAGAAGTGCTCAAGTTGTAGAATTTAATAATCAATTCTCAACATACAATCATGACGATGTACGAGGAAGTGATTTATATTCATTATTAAATAATGCAATAAATTATAATAGAACACAATCAACAGCAGGAACTAGAAATTCAGAAGATACTACATGGGCAGACCAAGGAACAGATATTGCATATGAGCCAATAACTATCAAATTTAATATAAATGTTTCTGAATTGTCAGCAGATAATAAAAATAGATTATTTACTGGAAATGGGAATACGACATATACTGTGAGTGGAAATACAAATACATTTGAAAATACTATCCAGCCAACGATTAATAGTTTAGAAAATGCATTTGGAACAAACTCATTAACCAATTTAACAACAAATATTACAAAAATATTTCCAACAAATCCATCAACAAGTCAACAAAATGATGCAGTAGCAGCATTTAAAAGCGCATGTAAGAAGAACTCAATAACAACAATAAAAAATGATGGAACAAATGGAACAACATATACAGTTAATAATATAACTTGGAATGATTTAAAAGTAAGTGCAGATACAAGTGGTTCAATCAGAAATAACATATATAAATACTATGAATATGTACAATTTAAAAGGGCACGTTTTGACTGTACAAATGTAACATACAATGAAAATACGGGAAGAATAACTCGGAATGGACTTTGAATTTACAGGTGAATTTAATTAATAGGAGTATAAATTATGGAAAATGCATCAAAAGCATTGATAATGGCAGCAGGTGTTTTAATAGGAATAATGATTTTATCATTAGCAGTTTACTTATTTGCAACATTTGGAGCTACTTCTGCCGAAATGCATGGACAAATTGAACAAGATCGAATAAATCAATTTAATGCACAATTCACTTCATATGAAAGTAAACAAGATATAACAATATATGATATAATTACATTAGTAAATCTTGCAAAAGATAATAATGAATCTTATGCATTAACTGAAGCAACAGATACTAATTATTACATTACAGTTAATGCAACATTACGAAGTGGAAATCAATTCAACTTAGAAAAAAAGAATTCCCAGTATTTACAAGATCTAATAAGAAATGAAACAGCAACAGAAAATTTAGTAGACTATGTTGATGAAAATGGCGTTTCATATAAAGGATTATATACATATAATTGTACTGTAACAATAAATGATAATACTCGGAAGAGTTAGCAGCGTAGTTTTTACTAGAAAAAATTAAAATAAAAAAGAGGCTGATATGAAAAAAGTAGCAATATTTTTCTTTATAATTATAGCGATTATAGCAATTATAGCAGGTATGTACATAAATTATAGAACTAAATATTATGAAGCCAAAAGGGAAAACAATCAATTTGAAAGTTATTATAATCAAGAATTTTATGGTGCTGAAGTAGCAACAATAATTAATAAAGCAATTGATAATAACCTAACAAATCAAGTACAAAGGGATAATAAAGGAAAATATATAGATAATGATACAAATTCAATAAAAATAGATATCAAGATGTTAGATAATGATACAACTTATGATATGGAAACTCTATATGCAGGAGGAATGGACAAGTTTGTTCAATACTATAATCAAATAATGTTTAAATGTACTAAAATAGAGTATCATAAGTCAAATGGAAAAATAAAATATATGCTTATAGAACAAATTACACAATAAACATTTAACTAAAGTTATTAAGATTACTAATAGGAATATTAGTAAATTAAATAAAAAACAAAAACAGAAAGGAGGAATTTAACATGGAGAATGCATCAAAAGCATTAATTATAGCAGGAGCAATATTACTTGCAATATTAATCATATCTTTAGGAATAATGATATACCAACAAGCAGCAGGAGTTGTAAATAGCGATTCGATGAGTGAAGTTGACATCTCTTCATTTAATACAAGATTTACACAATATCAAGGTGAGAATATAAGAGGAGCACAAGTAAATGCATTATTAGAGCAAGTAAGACAAAACAATGTAACATATCAAGATGATACATCTAGACAAGTTGCAATAAAAAGTACTTTAACAGGTGGAGCTGCTACAGAAAACACTTTAACAGGAAGTTCTACTTATACAAGAGCAGGAACAGGTACAACATATAAAGTAGAATGTGCAATGGATGAAGACACAGGTTTAGTTGATGTAATAACAATAACAGCTAACATAAGCAAAATTAATTAAGATTATATTATGATTTGCATAATATAGATAAAATTATTAAAATAGGGGGAATTTAAAATGGAAAATGCATCAAAAGCGTTAATTATCGCAGGAGCAATATTACTTGCAATTTTAATTATATCATTAGGAATTATGATATACCAACAAGCATCAGGAGTTGTAAATAACAATTCAATGAGTGAAGTAGATATATCTTCATTCAATACAAGATTCACACAATATCAAGGTGAGAATATAAGAGGAGCACAAGTAAATGCACTATTAGAACAAATAAGACAAAATAATGTAACATATCAAGATGATAGTTCTAGACAAGTTACAGTAAAAGTAACAGCAACAAGTTGGCAAACAAGTGGTACTAAACCATCTGGTAATATTGCTGGTAATTCATCATTTTCTAAAGCTTTAACAGGAGAAACATATAAAGTAGAATGTACAATGGATGAAGACACAGGCTTAGTTGATACAGTGACAATAGCAGATCCAACATAAATAAAATAAGAAAAAGACAGAATAATTTCTAAAAAAGGAGAGTGATACTTATGGAAAATGCAACAGATGCATTATATATGGCGGCAGCTGTATTGATATTTGTGGTGGCATTGACCATAAGTATCAATGCTTTTAGTGAAGCAAGAATGACAGCTACAACTATATTAGATCGTCAAGATAGAGAATATAGTTATACATATGTTGAAGATAATGGAACAACTGAAAGAATAGTAGGATTAGAAAGTATAGTACCTTCAATTTACAAAGCATATAAGGAAAATTATAAAATTGTGTTTAAAGACAATGAAGATTCAGAAGGAGCACCTACATTACTGGGAACTGATGGAATATACAGAAGGAGAAATGACGCTGGTGATTTTGTAGGAGTATATAGTATAGATTTACAAAATGAAGTTTTAGGAAATGATACTCAAAAAGAACAATTTATCATGTCAATTCTTTATGGTGAAAGATATGCAGATTTTGACACAGTAAAAGTGAATTTTGTAGATAATTTGGGAATATACTTGAATGATGAGGGAATTTATGATAAAATAAAAGGTAGAGGGACTGGTTTAAAGGAAAGTCTAGGTGTTTACTACCAAGAAGAAACACCAATTGCTGGATATGATGGAGAAACATCTGATGATGAAACAACAAGCTCAGTTCCAGATGCAAATAAAACAATAAAAAGGGTTATAACGTATTCAATACCAGATTAAACCAATTAAATGACTTACCCATAAGGAGGAATAAATATGGGAGATACATTAATTACAATAATTGCAATAGTTTTAGCAGCAGTTCTAATGTTTGTTTTTCCACTAATGACAATGTCTGATAGAACAGACGATGTATCACAACTTACTGTGGAAACAGCTACAACAGAGTTTGTGGATGACGTAAGAACAACAGGAAAATTGACAATGGATAAATATAGTCAATTTGTAGAAAATATTTCATCAACAGGAAACTCTTATGAAGTAGAAATGGAATTACAAGTATTAGATGAAAATCCAGGAAAGAAAACTACACAGGCAGAAGCAACAAAGATAGGAGAAAATGTATATTACACAATGTATACTTCACAAATATTAGATACAATAAACCCATCTAGTGGACAAACAAAAACATTAGCATTAAAAGAAGGAGATATATTTTCTACAAAAGTAAATAATACAAATACAACAATGTCACAACAACTTAAAAACTTCTTTTACTCTGTAACTGGAAATGATACATATGTAATTGCTGCAGAACATGGCGGAATTGTAACAGCAAATGGTGCAGGAAATTAGAACAATGATATACTAAGGAAAGAGAAATATGAAAATACAAAACTTAGCGGTTATATTTATTATCATTATTTTACCGATATCTATGATTGTAACTGCATATGTACAAAACCAAGTTGAAACTTTGGAATTGCAAGTATCATATGACACAAAATTAACAAATGCGACATATGATGCTTTAAAAGCGTTTCAATTAAATACTGTCAATAGTAGCACATCGGATTTAGCGAATTCAAAACTGAGAGATATAGAGGCATCTGTAAATACATTTTTTAATTCGATTGCTACTAATTTTAACATGGCTGGATATAATCAAGATATATTGAAAGAATATGTACCAGCAATAGTATATACCATGTATGATGGATACTATATATACTCACCTTTTACAAACACACTAACATCAGATGATTATACAGACTCATCAACATACCAAGATGGTGAAAGAATATCAGGATTAAAACCATATATTTTTTATAGCTGTAGATATATCCCAGATAGTAATACAGATGTAGTAATAACATACTCACTGGATAACTATATAACAGTTCAGGGAACAGTTAAAGGAGAAACAGTATATAAATATGGGTACTTACTAGATAATGTAGGAAATTATAACGAATCAAATAATACTATAACATATAGAGGAGTAACAATAGGAGAAGAAACATTAACAGAATATGTAGATAGTACAGGAAATCAAGTAAATTATACCAAGATAAATGGAGTAAAATACTATTTAGATACAGATGGTAGATGGTACTCAATGTTAAATGGTCAAAAATATTATCAAAGTACTATATATGACACAACAAATGATTCAGGAGTAAGATATTATAGAGATGCAAAAGAATTTACGCAATGGGTACAAGACAATTTAGGAGATTTAAGAACATCAGACGCTGTTTATGAAGAAGATGGATCTACTGGACTTGCAGAAAATGAAGGATGGGGAGATGTACCTATCTTTACAAGACAAGAAGATTCAACTAATAAAGGTTTATCAATAGAAGACCCTAATTCTGATTTTAATCAACATAGATTACAAGTAATTAGATATTCAATTGAAAAAAACTTATCAATAGCAATAGCAAATTATAACAATTATGATAATGGCTTAACTACTAATTTCTTAATGCCAGAATTACAAGAAGATGAGTGGGAACAAATATTAAATAATGTATCAGTAATTAGTTTCATGCAAGGACTAAGTATAGGCGGAAAAGTATACAATGGATATTCAATAGTTACAAATACTAAGACTGAAGAAGTTGTAAATACAGATTCAATATACTTAATTACTTCAGATGGACAATATCATAGGGCCACAGATAAAGATTTAGTAGGAAATAGTAATATAGTTCGGAGCACACTTTAACGTGGATTTCGAAAGAAAATCAGTAACAACAGATACAGGAGTAACATATTATTATCCACATAAAGAATCAGGATGTTATACAAGTATAGTAAATCAATCAAATGTTGAAGATCTAAATAGTGATAATAATACAGCAAATACCTATGGTAATAGTATATATGCTTACATTGCTGCTCAAGGTGGAACATTAGCTGAAACTTACTTTAGAGCTTTGGGTAGAGAGCGATATAGCATGTACAAAACTAATAACAATTCAGCTGCATTAATATCAGACTATGCACAATAAAATGCAAAATATATTTTAAATAAAAAATTGTTTATATTGTAAATATAAGCAATTTTTTTGTATATAAAAATAAAAAAAGTTAATAATAAATAAAAAGGAGAAATTATGCTTAAAAAGTTTTTAAAGAAAATGTTATTATTAATTTTTTTATTAATTATATATGTATATATTTTAGTGATAAACTATATGCCAGATGAAATTACAATATTTGAGGGAGAAAATATATCATTAAAAACATTTTTTGGAATCACTATGAAATCTGAAAATGAAGCTCTAAGTGTTTCAGCAAGCACAGGAGAAAAAACTATAAATCAAGTGGGAAAAGAAAATATAACAATAAGTCTATTTGACAAGCTATTTATAAAGAATATTGATGTATCAGTAATACCAAAAACAACAGTAATACCAGTAGGAAACATTGCAGGAGTAAAACTATATACAAGTGGAGTATTAGTAGTAGGAATGTCAGAAATAGAAGGAATAGACAATAAAATGTATAAACCATATGAAAATACAGGAATAGAAGAAGGAGACAGAATAACCAAAATAAATGAAACATATATAGCATCAACAGAAGAATTAGTAGAATGTGTTAATGAATCTAATGGAAAAGATATAAAAATAACATATATACATGAAGAAGAAAGCAAAGAATGTAGCATAGAGCCAGTACAAACAAGCCAAGATGAATATAAATTAGGATTATGGGTAAGAGATAGTGCAGCAGGAGTCGGAACAGTAACATTTTATGAACCAAGTACGAAAACATTTGGAGCATTGCGGACATGGAATAACAGATATAGACACAGGAGAATTAATAAATATTGCATCAGGGGAGTTTGTAACAACAAGAATATTAAATATAACAAAAGGAGAAAGTGGAAATCCGGGAAAAATACAAGGTACAATAGAAAATCAAGTAAATATAGGAGAAATAGATAAAAACACAAAATTTGGAATATATGGAAAAGTAGATAATTTATCAGGATTAAGTATAGATACCTCAAAAGAAATGGAAGTTGCAACAAGAGATGAGATACAACTGGGTAAAGCAACAATACTTTGTAGTTTAGATAATAAAACAGTACAAGAATATGAGATAGAAATCAAGAAAATTTTTAAAGAAAATAATTATGATAATAAAAGTATGGAAATAAAAGTAACAGATAGCAGATTATTAGAGAAAACAGGAGGAATAATACAAGGAATGTCAGGTTCACCAATAATTCAAAATGGAAAATTTATAGGAGCGGTTACACATGTGTTAGTAAATAATCCAGAAGAAGGGTATGCAGTGTTTGGAGATATAATGTTAAAACAAGCAAGAGGGATTCGGGGACGGAGCTTAAAATCCCTCTATTTTAATAACATTGGGCCAATTTGAGTAACAGTACCAGCACCTAAAGTCATAACAACATCATTAGGTTTTACGCGAGACTTTACAAAAGAAACACATTCATCAAAATCAGGAATATATAAAGCAGTTTTACCCAAAGAATTAATTTTATCAACTAAATCTTTAGAAGAAATATTATAAGTATTTGTTTCCCTTGCAGCATAAATATCCAAAACAATTATATGGTCAAAATTTAACAAAGCATTTGCAAAATCATCTAATAAATTTTTAGTTCTACTATATGTATGAGGTTGAAAAATAACCCAAGATTCATTATATTTTTTATTTTTCAAAGAATTTGCAGTTGCAACAATTTCAGTAGGATGATGACCATAATCATCATAAACACTAATATCATTATTTATTCTACCTTTAAATTCAAATCTTCTATGTGCTCCAGTAAATTTTTTCAAAGCAGATTGAATATGTGGAACGTCAATTGAATAATTTGCACATAAACAAATACATGCTAATGCATTTAAAACATTATGCTTTCCAGGAACTGAAAGACTAAAATGTCCAAATAAATTACCTTGATGATATACATCAAAAGATGCAAATCCATCATTATCAAATACAATATTATCAGCATAAAAATCAGCATTTTTATTATCAATACCATAAGAAGTAACTTTTGCATTTGTATATTGTTTTAAATCTAAACAATTTTTATCATCGCCATTAATTACTAAAATACCATCATCAGGCAATAATTTAACATATTTAATAAAAGCATTTTTTATATTATCAAAAGTTTTAAAATAATCTAAATGGTCATTATCAATATTTAAAATAATTTCAGCCTTAGGGCTAAACTTTAAAAAGCTTTCAACATATTCACATGCTTCAATAATAAAATGTTCACTATTACCAACTAGATAATTCCCTTTAATAGCATTTAAATAAGCTCCAACTTGAATGCTTGGGTCTTTTAAAGCTTCAATAAATGCAATAGATACCATAGAAGTAGTAGTAGTCTTTCCATGAGTTCCAGAAATACATATAGTATCTGTATAACATCTAGTAATCTCACCTAGAAAATCAGCTCTTTCAATAGTAGGAATATTAAGCCTATTTGCTTCTAACATTTCTGGGTCATCCTTTTTTATTGCAGCAGAATAAACCACAACATCAGAATTCGCAACATCTTCTAAATTGTGACCAATTGTAACATTAATTCCATTATTTATTAATTCTTGTACTGTTTCAGAATCAAACATATCAGAACCAGTAACGTTAAAGCTCCAATTTTTTAATATTGCGGCTATTCCACTCATACTAACGCCACCAATTCCAATCATATGTATATTTTTATATTTTTTTAAATTAGTTATATCTGGCATAAAAAAATCACTCCCCTAGGAATTTTCATTTAGTAAAAGTATTATATACTTAAATACGTGAAAATTCAATACTTCTACTAAAAATACCATAAAAAAACTATATTTTATAATATGAAAAATCAAATAAAATGTGAATAAATAACCTAGAAAATATAAATTAAAGCCCTGATATAAATCGTATTAATAAAATCTAACTTTTTTGTAAAAAAAAGAAGGAAAAAAGTTTTTTATGCAGAATAATATAAATGTACATAGAATTAAACGATATGTACAAAATTAAACTTAGGGAAGGCAGGTGCATTTTAAAATGCAAATCACAGATGTACGTTTAAGAAAAGTAAATTCAGAGAACAGAATGAAAGCTGTTGCTTCTGTAACATTCGATAACGAATTCGCAGTTCACGATATTAAAGTTATCGAAAGCCAAAATGGATTATTTATAGCTATGCCAAGTAGAAAAACTCCAAACGGAGAATTCAAAGATATAGCTCATCCAATCAATGCTGAAACAAGAGAGAAAATTCAAAAAGCTATCTTAGAAGCTTATGAAGCACCAGAAGCTGAAGAAAACTCAACAGAATCAGCAGAATAATTATATAGGGAAAATCAAAGATTTTACGTATATAGTAAGAAAATTAAAGGCACTTTTTTGAAGGTGCTTTTTTCTTGTTGACAAATAAAAAATAGAGAAAAGTTATCAAAGTAAGCTTATCGCTTGCAAAAAGTAGAAAAAAAGGTTAAAATATATAAGAATAAAATAATTGTGATAAAAAAACAAGGAGCAAAAAATGTATATAATTATAGGATTAGGAAATCCAGAAGAAGAATATTCAAATACAAGACATAATATGGGATTTGATACAGTGAATAAAATAGCAAAAAAATATGACATAAAATTTTCAAAAACAAATTTCAAAGGAATATATGGGACAGGGGTAATAGAAGGAGAAAAAGTTATTTTATTGAAACCACAAACATATATGAATTTAAGTGGGGAAAGTGTAAAAGAAATAATAGATTTCTATAAATTAAATACAGAAAACTTAATAATCATATATGATGATATAGACATAGAACCAGGAATAATTAAATTAAGAAAAACAGGAGGACCAGGAACACATAATGGAATGAAATCAGTAATAAAAGAAATAGGAACTGAAAAATTCCCAAGAGTGAGAGTAGGAATTGGAAAGCCTGAACATAAAGGAGATTTAATCAATTATGTTATAGGAAAAATTCCAGAAGAAGATCAGAAAATATTAAATAAAAGTACTGATTTAGCAAGAGATGCAGTTATAGAAATAATAAAAAACGGAATAGACAAAGCTATGAATTTGTTCAATTAGGGACAAAAGAACATATAAAAATTAGAATAAAGCAAAAAGGAGAAAAGAATTTTATGACAGAAATTATAGTACAAAGACAAAAAGAAAATACAATAATAGTATTAATAAAAAATGGAAAACTAGTTGAATACTATGAAGATAATTCACAACATAATAACAGAAAAGAAGGAAACATATATATAGGAATTGTTAAAGATATCGTAAAAGGAATGCAAGCAGCATTTATAGATATAGGAGGTGACAAAAATAGTTTTATCCATTTAAAAGATGTAATGAAAAAAATAGATGAGACAAAAGAAAAATTAGACAATAATATAGATATAACAAAAATATTACAACCAAATATGAAAATTTTAGTTCAAGTAAAAAAAGATAGTACAGAGCAAAAAGGTGCAAGAGTATCAACACATATAAATTTACCAGGAAAATATATTGCATTAATGCCAAATACTGATATAATTACAGTTTCGCAAAAAATAGAAAATAAAGAAGAACAACAAAGATTAATAAAATTAGTAAAAGAAAATTTAAGAAAAGGAAATGGAGCCGTGATAAGAACATCAGCGCAAGGAAAAGAAGAAGTAGTAATTAAAGACATAAAAAAAGTAGAAGCAAAATGGGAAAGCATTATAAAAACATCAGTAGATCCAGATTTACACGAACCAAAATTATTATATGAAAGTGAAAGTCTGATAGAAAAAATGCTCTTAGATTTAGCAGATGAAAAAATAGACAAAATAATTGTAAATACACAAAAAGATTTAAACAAATTAGGAGAATATAAAAAAGAAAACAAAGAATACCAAGACACAGAAATAGAACTAGACAAATCAAATAATATCTTTGAAAAATATGATTTAGAAAAGCAAATAGAAAAAATGCAAAACAGAAAAATATGGTTAAAATGTGGGGGATTCATAACAATTGATAAAACAGAAGCTCTAACTGCAATTGATGTAAATACGGGAAAATATACAGGAACAAAAAACTTAGAGCAAACAATATACAAAGTAAATGAAGAAGCTACAATAGAAATAGCAAAACAATTAAGACTAAGAGATATAGGTGGAATAGTAATAATTGACTATATTGACATGAAGGATGAAGGCAACAGAGAAAAAATTGAAAATCTACTTAAAGAAGAAATAAAAAAAGATAGAAGTAAAGTACAAGTTGAAGGATTTACAAAACTAGATTTGATGGAGTTGACGAGAAAACATATAATATCACACTAATCCCAGTAGAAAGGGTGAAAATAATGAATGTAGGATTTATATCACTTGGATGTAGTAAAAATTTAATAGATACTGAAGCAACAATAGGAATGTTTAAAAAACATAACTTTAAAGTTGTAAATAATGAAGAAAAAGCAGATATTTTAGTAATAAATACCTGTGGTTTTATCGAATCTGCCAAAGAAGAGGCTATAAATACAATACTAGAAATGGCAGAATACAAAAATAAAAATTGTAAATATTTAATAGTAATGGGATGTTTAGTGCAAAGATATTATGATGAACTTATAAAAGCATTGCCAGAAGTAGATTTATTTGTAAAAATAGAAGATTATGATACATTGTGGGAACAAATAGAAGATTTAATAAAAAGAAACATTGTAATAAAAAAGAAAAAAAGTAGCAAAAAAATAACAGAAATTCCTAAAATGCCAATGATTACACAAGAACAATTTTTAGAAAGAACTATCACAACTGGACAAGACTATGCATATCTAAAAATCGGAGAAGGATGTAGCAACAAATGTACATATTGTGCTATTCCATATATAAGAGGACCATTTGTAAGTAGAAAAAAAGAAGATATTATAGAAGAAACGAAAATGCTTGCAAAAAAAGGAATAAAAGAATTAATAATAATAGCACAAGATACAACTAAATATGGAATTGATATATATGAAGAAAGTAAGTTAGCAGAACTATTACAAGAATTATGCAAAATTAAAGAATTAAAATGGATTCGTTTCCTATATTCTTATCCAGAAGGAATAACAGATGAATTAATAGAAGTCGTTGCTCGAAATGATAAAATTGCAAAATACTTTGACATACCAATTCAACATTCTAGTGATACTATATTGAAAAAAATGAACAGAAAAACAAATAAAAAGCAAATAAAAGAAATAATAAGAAAAATAAGAAATAAAATTCCAGATGCAATAATAAGGACAAGCTTAATTGTAGGATTCCCAAGCGAAACAGAAGAAGACTTTAAAGATTTATTAGAATTCGTAAAAGAAACAAAATTTGATAGACTAGGAACATTTATGTACTCAAAAGAAGATGGAACACCAGCTGCAAGACTTCCAGAACAAATACACGGAAACACTAAAAAAGCAAGATATAATAAAATAATGAAAGAACAACAAAAAATTGCAGCAGAAAAAATGAAAGAAAAAATAGGAAAAGAATGTGAAGTCTTAGTAGAAAATATATCATTTGATGGAAAATACTTAATTGGAAGAACAATGCAAGATGCACCAGATATTGATGGGTTAGTATATATAAAAAGCAATACTGAGAATCCTAGTAAATACATACACCAATTTATAAAATGCAAAATTACTGATTCTAAAGCTTATGACCTGATAGCATGTCCATTTGGGGACGTTTCCTAATGGACAAAAATGTCCAAATGGGGACACATCTTTTTTTATTAAAATTTATAGGGTATCTCCCTTTTGTTTCAATACCAGATTTGAGCCTTAGAAAGGAATGAGATTAAAAATGAAAATTAATTTAAATGGAAAAAACATTGAAGTAACAGTAGTTAAAAATCAACAAAATAAATTTGAGTATGAATATTATATTGGTAATGTTCAGATAGGTGAGCTAAATACAAATATAATGAAATATGGAAATATTATCATGAGAGAAGATTCATACATAATAGCAGCACTTCAAAAATTAGGTGTAATGGAGCAAGAAAAAGCAGAGAAACAAAACACATTAGAAAATGAATTAAGTGCACAAATTAAAGACCAAATAGATGAATTAGATAGAGAAGACATTGAAGGTGCAGCAAAAGAAACAAGAGAAATTGATAAATATATAGATGAAATAGGAATAGAAAGAAGTCATATTAGAGATGTAAGAATTTTAGAACTAGGTGACAGAGATGATGTGAAAGAAGAGCAAGAGAAAAAACAAAATAAAGCCAGTTCTAATTTAGAGAATAAGCAAGAAAATGAAAATACAACAAAAAATACAAATATATTACAAGAAATGGAACTAAGTGAAAGAGCAAATGATATGCATGATATTCGCAAATGGCTAGGAGGAAAAATCCCAAAAGATATTACAAAAGTTGGAGTTATTTATTCTGAACAGATGAACAAAATGAAAGATGAAAATGGCAAAAGTTATGATAGAAACTCAACAAGATATTCTTTAGTTGCAATAAGCAAAGACGGAAAAGTTGAACCATTGCAAAAATACATACCAGAATTACAACAAAGGTCAGCATCAGGTGACAATCCAATACCAGAAAAATATCAAGTTAGAGATGATGGAACAGTAGAAAAAGATAGCATTTTGAGTGAATATGAAATTGGAGATAAAATAATACAACTAGATAACAAAGAAATGGGAAGAGTTGAAATAAACATAGGAGAAGAAGCAAGAGATTCTACTGAGACAATGGGAGTCCAAGTAAGAGATAGTAATACAATTTTTGTACCAGATACTTCACAAAGAAGTGTAATTGGAGAATATGAAAGAAATGGAGAAGACACAGTAGAAGAAAATCTAGAAGAAATAAAAGCTCATGAAAAAGAACACAAAGATTGTAATAAGGTGACAGAAAAAGATATAGATGGGGATCCTTCAACAAAATCAGAGCATGTAATGGCTATGGAGGATGCATATATAAAAGTATGTGCTAGAGAAATTTTAGATAAGAATCCAGATCTTAGAGACACATATAATCAAAATGATATAGAAAATAAATTGAAAGAGAAAGTCAAGAATAAGGAATATTTAAGTAAAGAAGAAATAGAAAATAGTTTGGATGATATAGCAAAAGACTTAGAAAATCAAGCTGAAAAAGAAAGAGTACCTGGTGAAGATACAAGGCGTGCATAAACAGAAATAATTATAAAGATAATTATTCTATTGACAAAAATATAAAATAAAGATATTATTGAAATGATAAAATATAGAGCTACAAACTAAAGAGGTGAAAAAATGAATGGTATATGGGCAATAATATATATACTAGTATTTATTATATTTGCATTAGTAGTCTATGCAGTATTACAAATAAAATTATTTGGAATGAAAGTAAAGGATTTTTGGGGATTTATAGAAGCAAACCAAATGTTAGACAAATTATACAATTTTGCAAAACAATATGAAAGAATGTCTCCACAAGAACAATTAATTTATCTTGCAGAAGCGGAAAAAATATTTAAAGCATTTGATAAAGTTCCAGATGGATTATGGGAAGAAGAATATGATAAATATAAGGAAGTTCTATCGAAATATAAAGATATAAGAATGATGAGATGGTCAGAAGATAAAATGTAAGCAAAAAGCCTGAATTAGTTATTCAGACTTTTATTTTTTACAAAAAAATTTTTACAAATGAATTGATACCATACTTAAAAAACTATATAAATAACGTAAAGGTTTTCTCAAAAGAAGCCTTGTTTTTAATATATCAAAACTTTCAGACATAGCACAATATTTATCAACAAAAGTTAAAATTAAACCTTCAAGCGAACTTGGTAGTTGAGTAGTTACTGGCCACATATGTTTAATAATCATATCTTTTTCTTTTTCATTTAAATCAAATAGTTCTGAAGCATTTTTACAAGCAGTTCTTCCATGAGTAAATGCATGTAAACCTTTGCGGTCAGGTTGTTTTTTTCTCCAATCATATAAAAATAAATCATGAAGCATACCAGCTCTTGCAGTTGATATATAATCCAAATTATATTTTTTACAAATTAAATAGCAATAATAAGAGACAGTGTAGCAATGGTCAAAACAAGTTGTTTCATAATGCTGTTTAAAATTCTTCATTTTTTGAACAGTTTTGTTCTCAACCAGTTCTTTTATAATATTTTGAAATTCGACATCCTTGTCAATAATTTCTTTGACTATTTGTTTCATTTAGATACCTCTTTATATCTTATGTACTTCTTTTCTATTATAACATATTAGCAATGCTAGTTCAATTACATAAGGCAGATTTAATGAAAACTTAAGAATATAAAAGCTTCTCTAAAATTTGAATAGCATTCGAAGCAGCACCTTTTCTTAAATTATCAGCTACAACCCACATATTTAAACCATTTTGGACACTATAATCACGACGAATTCGACCAACAAAGACTTCATCATGACCATCTGCACGACTAGCTAGTGGATAATGGTTTTTCTCTGGATTATCTACAACAATAATTCCGGGATAGTTTTCTAACAAGATTTTAACATCATAAATATCGAAATCACTTTCTAGCTCCACATTAATTGATTCACCATGACAATTTACGATAGGAACTCTAACAGTCGTTGCAGTAATAGGTAAGTTAGGTTTGTGCAAGATTTTTCTAGTTTCATCAATCATTTTATGCTCTTCCTTTGTATAGCCATCTTCCATAAAAACATCAATATGAGGAATACAATTATTATAAATTGAATATGGAAATTTTTGAAGTTTATCACCTTCAGCTTTATTTTTTAAATCTTCAATTCCAGACCTACCTGCACCAGAAGTAGCTTGATATGTAGAATAAACAATTCTTTTAATTCCATATTTATCATCAATAGCTTTTAAAGGCAAAACAGCTTGAATAGTAGAACAATTTGGATTTGCAATAATACCATGATTTTTATTTATATCTTCTGGATTTACTTCAGGTACAACTAATGGTACATCTTTATTCATACGAAATACACTACTATTATCAATAACAATACATCCTTGTTTTGCTGCAATAGGAGCATATTTTTTAGAAGTAGAGCCACCTGCACAAAAAATTGCATAATCAAAATGTGTATCAAAAGATTTTTCAGTTAATTCTTGCACAATATATGTCGTGTTTAAAAAAGTTATTTTTGAGTTGGCAGATTTTGAAGAACAAAAAAGTGTGTAACTAACATGTGGAAAGTTTTTTTCTTCTAATACTTTTAATGAGGTTCTTCCAACTAAACCGTGTGGCGCCAACAATTGCTATTTTATAATTTGTTTTCATAAGATACCTCCAAATTTATAATAAAAATTAATATATAAATATGAAAAAGAGTATATTAACGTTCATCGATAGAATTAGATTTTTTATCAAAACGAGCTTTAGCACGTTTTCCTATACCATTTTTTGAAACTTGATTTTTGTCACTAGGTACAAGAGTTTCTAATTTATCAATTAACATTTGAGAAAGACAAGTTGTGGAATCATGTTTTAGTAATACTTCAGTAAATCCAGAAACTAAAGATTTTTTATTATAACCTGCAACACTTGTATTAACTCTGGTATGGTGAGAACTAACTGTCATTAGTTTCGGAGAAACATATTCAGCAAAAATAGGAAGAGTAATATTTATATTATCTTTTAATTTTACATTTTCAATTGCAATTTTTAGCTTTCTTTTTGTACGTTTATCAAATGATGATAAATCAGTATCAGGAGTGTTAAGTAAATAATTTTTTGTTGCGATTGGCATATTATTTAAAAAATCCAAAAAATACTCAAAATTTCCTTCACCAAAGTTTGAATTTACAGGTTCAAAAAAACGTGAAATATCAATTTCTTTGTTAGGAAGTAAACTATGGTCAGAAGGTCCATTTTTAGAATCGTCAAAACGCTTTTTAGATTGAGCTTGCAATTCAATTTTTCTTCCATCTGAAGTTTCTATACAATAATAATCACTGCAAAAACCATTTTTCTTTCTAACTTTTTTTACAAAATATGATTTGACTTTTAATTCTTTTGAAAATATTTTGTCCTCTAAAATTTCAGGTATAGCTATTTCTAACAATTTAGCTTGATATTTGTCATGAACACGTTTCTTTAATTCATCTAATAACTCATAAATTTCATCCATTTCTCTTATATATTTTAAATCGTCAATATTAAGATTTTCATCATTAGGATTTTCAAATTCTTGGTTATATTTTTCAATGTTTTTCTTTAAAAGTTCACTAAAAGAAGTTCCATGATATTCTTGTGTACATTCTTCATAAGAAGCTTCTCTTAATATTTGTAATAATTCTATTTTTATTTGTAGCAATTGAATCCTTGATAAATTAGTAGTCTCATTAGTTTCGTTTTCAGATAAAAAATTTTCCAAACTATGTGTAAAATTTATATTATCTTGTCTAATTTTTCTGAGTTTTAATATTTCTAAACTTTCAGGGTCACTCTTATCAAAATGCAATGTATCATCAGTATTTGTAAGAACAATAGTTAAAGCAGAAAAGTCAGTTGTAGCATTATTTAAATTAAATTGTTGTTCGATATCTTCATTTGTCAAGCCAATTTCATAGTTAGATGGATGTAAAGATAAAAGACTATCTTTAGTTTCTTTTTCTATATTAGAAAGAGAACTTTTCATAGATTTAACTCTACCAGGAATATAAATACTTAAATCTGGATAAAGCTTTCTAGCAGTTATATAAAATGCACCAGCAATATCTCTATTTTCTTCATCAGCATCTTTAGAAGTGTTAGAATGCCATTCATCTATTGTTTCTAAAATTTTTTCTTTAACAAAATTTTGTGCTTGACCTATATCTTGATTTGGTGATTCTATTAATTGTAAGAAAAGTTCAGGAAAATTCTTATTTACAATTAAAGAAAGCTTAAACAATTCTTCACTATCAATAGTTGAAGAAGTCTTGATGTAATCTAAATATTTATTTTTTATAATTTCCAACAATAAAGGAATATGAATATCTTTAGATATACATACAATATCATTTTCATCATCATCTAATGTGAATATTTGATTAGGATTAATAGAAAAAGTATTGCTTAAAATATTTTTTAATTCATTATATAATTTTTTATTCAACTTAGAATCTTTTAAGTCTAAAAATAATTTATATAAATCAGATAAATTATCAGAAGAAAAGTTATCCAAAAGAGTTTTCTCATAACTTAAATCTAAAGGGTTTTCAGTTAAATAATTATCTAAATCTTTTTTAAAATCATAAGGGGTCTTAAGTAAATAAGCCATTAAATCACCTCAATGTATTTATGTAATTTGTTTATAATTGTTTAAGACCAATTATATCATAGTATTAAACATAAATAAACAAAAATGTTGAAAAAAGTTGATAAAAAATGTATAATAATAGTGTTTAACTAAAAAAGAAAGAGGTCAAATAAATGAAAGAAATAGAATTATTAGCCCCAGCAGGGTCATTTGAAAAAGCAAAAATCGCATTTTTATATGGAGCAGATGCAGTATATTGCGGAACATCATCATTATCATTAAGAGCAAGAGCAGATATGGAAGATGAAGATTTAAAGAAAACAATAAAATATGCGCATGAGATAGGAAAAAAAGTATATGTAACACTAAATATATTTGCATGGGATGAAAAATATGAAGAAATAATTGAAATGGCAAAAGAATTAGAAACATTAAAACCAGATGGAATAATTGCATCAGATGTAGGAGTAATAGAAACCTTGAAACAATATGCACCAAGTGTGCCAATTAATGTAAGTACACAAGCAAATATTATCAGTTTGCAAGATTGTAAATTCTGGTACAAATATGGAGCAAAAAGAGTAATAATGGCAAGAGAAATAAATAAAGAACAGTTAAAATACATAATGGAAAATAAACCAAAAGATTTAGAAGTAGAAATATTTGCACATGGAGCAATATGTTTTGCGTTTTCTGGAAGATGTTTTTTAAGCGATTTTTTAACATGTAGAAGTGCAAACTTAGGTGATTGCGCTCAAAGTTGCAGATGGTCATATAACTTGTATGCAGAAGAAAAAAATAATCCAGGAGAATTAATGCCAATAGAAACAAGTGAATACGGAACAAGTATTTTTTCATCAAAAGACTTATGCTTAATAAAAGAAATTCCAGAAATTATTGATATGGGAATAGATAGTGTTAAAATTGAAGGAAGGTTAAAAACAGAGTATTATCTAGCAAGTGTTATAAATGCATATAGAAATGCAATTGATGATTATCAAAAAAATCCTGAGAATTATGATTATACTAAATATTTAAATGAATTAGATAAAGTTAAAACAAGAGGACTTACTACTTTTTATTTTAATGATAGAAATAATAAGGATATTCAAGAATATGGCGGAAGACAGTATAATGAAAATTATGAGTTTGGTGGAAAAGTTGTAGAATACCAAGAAGAAAAATCAGTAATTGAAATTAAGAATAAATTGATGGTAGGAGATACTTTAGAAATTTTGATTCCAAATAAGATTGAGCCTTATGTATTTACTATAGAAAAGTTGTGGAATGATGAAACTGATGAGGCGATAACAGAAATAAGTCCTGGTGTTAAAGGGCAATTGGTGAAGATGAAGTTACCTATTAAGTGTGAAAAAGATTGGATTTTGAGAAGAAAAAAATAAACTTGACATAATTAGTGAAAGACGATATAATATACACGTATATTTGTAAAATGTTACATTTTTATTATTGTAACAATATCCAATAAAATATTTAGAAAGGAGATAGAAAAAAGCATAAAGTTATAAAGTTTTTGTATTGAGAAGGTTAGCAAAGTAAAAAGCATCTAAGGAGGATTAGCTATGTATGTTATTAATCTTGATGAAAAGAAACGGCATGAATTTGATGGAGGAAAATATGCAGAAGAGATTATGAATGATATGTTTAAAGCATATTTTCAAAGAACATATCAGGAAAGTACAGTAGAAGCATTACTTGAAGATATGTGGGAAAATATTGAAATCAAAATACCGAAACAAGTTATATTCTTATGGAAAGACAAAAAGTTATATTACATTTCTGAAGCTGAAAATAAGAGTGAAACTGAAAGTGAGTATGAAGACGAGGACGAGTACGAAGACGAATTTATGTGGTTTGAAATTGCACCAAGGTGTTTTTTCAAAATAAAGAAGGATGCTCATAAAGTATTGAAGGAATGTTTTGAGGAATGCAATGAAAAATTTGCAAGAATCATGCAAAACATAACCTCAGAAACAGGATGGATAAGTACATCTTTTACTATGATGAATTTAAGATATGAAAAAGATTGGGGACACATAAAATGGAAATGTGAGGACCTTAAAGAGACTTTAAGAAATAAACAGCGAAATTTTGAAAGCTTCGTTGGAAAATCTTTAAAAGAAAAACTATGTGAAGAAGTAGCTTTTAAGATCTTAAAACAATATAGAAAGATACTTCTTGAGAATAATCCAATTATGTTTATAACAAATGCGAATACTGAAGATATATATGCTATTGATAATGAATTAGTAGTAAAAAGAGTATTATTTGTCTCAATACAAGAAGACTTAGAATCAATAGTTGGTGAAATCCTTCCAACTGATTACGAATTTTTAGTAAATAGGATATATAATTATATTATATTTCCTAAAGAAGAAATTCCGGCACAAATAAGAATAAAAAAAGTCACCAAGAATGGACTAAGTGGTGTTTTCTATGAGGGAAAAGAAACATTCCCAATAGTTAGATCAAAAACAGGCCAATATTTTACCATTGTGACAATTAAGCCAAATGAATATAAGCGGAGTGTTGAAGCAAGGTTAGGTGATTCTGTAACAATTGAATCAACTATATGTAATGAGACAATTGGTGAAATTGATGAAAGTATTTTACCAGAGTACGGCTATATAGAGAAAGTTGGAAACAGTTACTGTATACCCTACGGTACATATCATACAAGAAATATAGACTTCAACAAAATATATTTATTTGAAAAAAATGAATGTACAGAAGTTTTTGATTGTGGTTATGATGGTAACGTAAGTGAAACAGAGGCAAAAAAAATCGAGGAATTTTATAAAGAGAGAGAAAATCATGTTCATTATGCTTTTTTCAAAGTCTTTTTTAAATCGTAAAATAATTGGAAAAGGGATTTAAAATGAATCTCTGAAATCAAAAAGTCTAGCTTTAAGAAGCTGGACTTTTTGATAGAAAAAAACTGAAAACTTTATCAATTTAAATAGTTATTATTTTTCAAAAACAGATGAAATTATAAAACCAAAAATAATGCAAGTTAGAATAATTAGAAGTTCTATACCAGATGAGAAGGTTGGGAAGAGTACAAAGATTGAGCCTAGTGTAAATCCTATTATTCCTGCAAATGTTATATTATGAAATCTGTCTAAAAGGAATTTAGTAAATTTCATAAAAACAAAACAACCTATAATTAATCCAATTCCCATAGGTATTAACACATTAAAAGATAGTGTAGAAATACCAGTTAAATAAATAGAATACACACCAAGTAGCATCAAAATTATAGTACTACTAACTCCAGGAACAACAATTCCAACAGACATAAGAAAACCAGATAACATTAAGTATAGAAAACTTACATTTTCTATACTTTCTATATTTGTGGTAGAAAGTAAGCTTTCCAATAATACACTTCCAACACCAATAGAAAAACATATAAAAAAAGCTAAAAAATATTTAAAATTAGTTATCTTTTTTAAGTTGATATTTAAACTATTTAAAAGACTAGGAATAGTTCCTAAAATAAGTCCTATAAAAATAGAATTAGTTTGGATAGGGAATGTAATCAAAAAATATTGTAAAAAATTACTAAAAATCAACACACCAACAAATATACCTATAAAAATAGGTAATAAAAATCTAAAATTCTTTTTAATATCTTTAAAAAAGTACAATATACTATCTAACAATTTTTCATAAATTCCAAAAATAACACAAAGGACACCACTACTAATTCCAGGTAAAATAGCTCCAGCACCAAGAGCAATACCTTTTAAAGAATCAATAAAAAAAGATTTCATAACCCCTCACCTAATTAAAATTTGAATATTATATAGTAAAAACTATGAAGAAAAAAACATTTTAGAACAAATTTGTAAGGTCAGGCACTTTTATTTTTTTCAAACATATAATTTGAGTATGAGAATAAATGGAGGTGCTAATATGTTTGCATCACTTTGTATGACGGGTCTTTTAGGACTTATAGAATTTTTGAAATCAGCAGTTTTTGTTGTTCGGATATATTCAAGGAGGAGCGTTATTTCCAGAACCATTAACTAGTGAAGAAGAGAAAAAATGCTTAGAATTAATGGAACAAGGAGATGAAGAAGCAAGAAATTTATTAATAGAAAGAAACTTAAGATTAGTTGCACATGTTGCAAAAAAATATAGTACAGCAAAAGTTGACCAAGATGATTTGATATCAATAGGAACTATTGGACTTATAAAAGGAGTCAATAGTTTTAAAATGGAAAAAGGAGCAAGACTTTCTACATATGTTTCAAGATGCATAGATAATGAAATTTTAATGCACTTAAGAGCTACGAAAAAGTTAGGTGCAGAAGTGTATTTAAATGAACCAATTGGAAAAGACAAAGATGATAATATAGTAACTTTACAAGAGGTATTAGAAAACAATGAAAGAAACATTGAAGAAGTAGTAGATATCAAAATGAAAATAAAGTTACTATTAGAAAAAATGAAGGAAGTATTAAAAGATAGAGAAAGGACAATTTTGGAATTAAGATTTGGGATAGGAGGTCATAAACCGAAAACTCAGCATGAAATAGCTTCAATGATGGGAATCTCTCGTTCATATGTTTCAAGGATTGAGACTAAGGCAATTGATAAGCTTTCAAAAGAAATAAAAGAGTGAAGATTGAAAAATAAAATACTAAATATGAAATGTGAAATTCTTGTAAAAAAACTTTTCAAATATAATAAATGTGGTATAATATTAAAAATAAATTGAAGAAAGGGAAGGTTTATGACAAGAATAAAATTAAAAGATAGAATATTACCAACATATACAAAAGGTGAAGAAATTTTTAATATGACTTCTCATATAGTAGGAGCAGCTGTTGGTATAGTTGCATTAGTTCTATGCGTTGTATTTGCAGCAATTCATGGAAATGTATATGGAGTTGTTAGCGGAGCAATATATGGAGTCACAATGATTATTTTATACACAATGTCTAGCATATATCATGGATTAAGTCCAAAAAGGTATTCAAAAAGAGTTTTTCAGGTTTTAGACCATTGCTCAATATTTTTATTGATTGCAGGTTCATATACACCATTTGCACTATGTACTTTAAGAGAATATGACACTGCAACTGGTTGGGTCATTTTTGGAGTTATTTGGGCAGTTGCAATTTTAGGAATTACATTAAATTCAATAGATATAAAAAGATATAAAAAATTTTCAATGATATGCTATTTGATTATGGGATGGTGTATAGTTGTAAAAATCAATTTATTACCACAATTATTAGGAAAAACTGGATTTATATTATTACTTGCTGGAGGTATAGCATATACCGTAGGAGCAGTTTTATATGCTTTAGGCAAAAAACATAAATATATGCATTCAGTATTTCATTTATTTATTTTAGCAGGTAGTATTTTACAATTTTTTTGCATATTATTATATGTAATGTAGAAAATAAAAAAAGACTTTATATAAGGTGAATAAAGCCTAAAATCTCCACATAAATTTAACTAATTTTAGCATAAATTTATATAAAAATCAAATTCAAAAAAGTTAAAATAAATGAGAATGATTAATAAAAAGTGAGATAAAATAATATAGAATAATGAAAAACACTTTAAACTAAAAAAATGCTATTTGTAAATCAAATTACTATATGCTAAAATATAAATAACTTAAAAATAGATACAAAAAAGAGTACATTAAAATAATTAAATAGTAATTAATTTTCCCTGCGTAGTGCGTATAGACAGAATTTTTAGAACCAACAAATTTATAAGAGGGGCTGATCTCATAAATATGGCGTGCAAGCTCACCGTTTGTAGTGAGAAGCCCAGGAGTATTTAGGTAGGCACCCACCTGTTTTTAGGAGCAGGTCCTTAAAAATTCCAAGTATCTGACGGCTAAGGCGGGGTATTTTTTTGTTTGCAGGGATTAGGGGACGGTCCTAAAAATCCCTACTTTTAGGGAATGAGAGACGGACCTGTAACAAATAAAATAAAAAACAGGGATTTTTAGGACCGTCCCCTAATCCCTGTCTCCCAAGAACAAAATAGCTTTTGCATAAATTTTACAAGATAAAAGTAATTTATCAATACTAATAAATTCATCAGTTTGATGGCACATATCTTTATCACCAGGAAAATTTGCCCCAAAAGAAACGCAATTAGGAAACGCTCTCGCAAAAGTTGCACCACCAATTGCAATTGGTTTGCAATTAGAATTAGTTTCTTCATTATAAATTCTACAAAGAGATTGTACTAAGCTAGAGTTTGGATCAATATATAATGCTGGCATATAATGTGATGTATCAAAGTCAAGATTAATATATTCACAAGTAGCCTTTATAAAAGCAGCTCCAATCTTAGTAATATCAGTATGAACAGGAACTCTCAAATTCATTTTTATTTTCATAAAACCATTTTCAATTCCAAAATATCCAACATTTAAAGTTAATTTTCCAGATTCATCTTCAAATGCAATTCCTAAGTTTTTACCATTAAATTCTAAACCAATATATTTAGTGAAAAAGTCAAATAAATCAATAGTATATCCATAAACTTTAAAAATTTTATCAAGGATAATTATTAATCTAGAAATAGAATTAATGCCTAAATCAGGATGTGCAGCATGTGCAGAAATACCATGTGAAGTTAATTTTATTTCTTCATTATCAATTTTATAAATATCAATTTCGAAATTAGTTTCCTTAATAATAGATTTTAAATTATTAATAAAATCTTCAGTTTTTATCTTATCCGTATTAATACTTAAAACAACACTACAAATTTTAGGAACAACATTAGTAGCATTATTATTACAATCAATGTCAGTTATTTTAATATTAAAATTTTTAAATTGAGAAATATCAGTTTTTATTTCATGAGTAAGAACAGCCTTTTCAGCATAAATACAAGGAAAATCAGCATCTGGACTAAAGGCAATAGAGGGTATTTCTTCATGAGCTTTATAATATTTAATACAGTCCCAATTTCTTTCTTCATTTAATCCCAATATTAATCTAACACGTTTTTTTATTTTTACTGTTTCCATTACATATTTCATAGCATATAGAGAACTAATTACAGGGCCTTTATCATCAATGGCACCTCTACCAAAAATACAACCATCAGAAATTCTTCCACTATAAGGAGGATATGTCCAATCTTCACCTTCAGGAACAACATCAAGGTGTCCAATAATTCCAACTAATTCATCACCTTCGCCAAATTCAATATATCCACAATAACCGTCAATGTTTTTTGTCCTAAAACCTAAGCTTTGTCCTAAATCTAAAGTGTATTCTAAAGCTTTATTTATATTTTCTCCAAATGGATATTTAGGATTATCGCTTTTTGAATAATAGCTTGGTATTTGTATTAATCCTTGTAAATCTTTTATCATTCTTTCTTTATTTTCATTTATAAACTTTTCTAGCATATAACCAGTCCTTTCTTTAGTTAAATATATTATATTATACATCTTATTATGTATAAATTGCAATGTAAAATAATATTTTATCCTGAAATAGCAATAAAATTTATTGCTATTTTTATTTAATTATGATAAGATAGTTCTAGTAAAAAAGAGAATAAAAAATTAGAAATTGTGTCCCTAAATGGACAAAAATGTCCAAAAAGAAACGTCCCCAAAAGGACAAAAGGGACGAGGAGGAAAAAAATGAGTGATAAATTTTATGTGACAACACCAATATATTATCCAAGTGGAAGATTCCATATAGGAACAGCATATACAACAGTACTAGCAGACAGTATTAAAAGATATCATAAATTAAAGGGCGAAGATACATACATGCTAACAGGAACTGACGAGCACGGACAAAAAATTGAGCAAAAAGCAGAAGATGCTGGAAAAACACCAAAAGAGTATGTTGATGAAATGGCAAAAATGGCAAAAGAATTATGGGCAAAAATGGACATACAATATGATGATTTCATTCAGACAACTGAAGAAAGACATACAAAAATAGTTCAAAAAATATTTGATAGATTTATGGAGCAAGGCGACATTTATAAAGGTGAATATGAAGGATGGTATTGTATACCATGTGAAACATATTTTACTGAAACACAATTAGTTGATGGAAAATGTCCAGATTGTGGAAGAGAAGTAAAGCTTATGAAAGAAGAAGCATATTTCTTTAACATGAAAAAATATGTTGACAAATTACTAAAATATTATGATGAACATCCAGACTTTATAAAACCAGCTTACAGAAAAACAGAAATGATAAATAACTTCATAAAACCAGGATTAGAAGATTTATGTATAACAAGAACTTCATTTGATTGGGGAATAAAAGTTCTAAAAGATCCAAAACATTTAATATATGTATGGGTAGATGCTTTAACAAACTATTTAACAGCACTCGGATATTTATCAGAAGATGATACATTATTCAAAAAATACTGGCCAGCAGATTTACAAATAGTTGGAAAAGATATTGCAAGATTCCATTTGATTTATTGGCCAATATTCTTAATGGCATTAGACCTACCACTACCAAAAACAATTTTAGTTCATAACTGGTTTATGATGAAAGATGGAAAAATGTCAAAATCAAAAGGTAATGTAATATATCCAGAAACACTAATTGATAGATATGGTTTAGATGCTACTAGATATTTCTTATTAAGAGAATTACCTGTATCACAAGATGGAATATTCTCACCAGAAAGTTTTGTTGAAAGATATAATTTTGACCTATGTAATGATTTAAGTAATTTATTAAATAGAACTGTATCAATGGTAAATAAATATTTTGATGGACAAGTTCCAGAATATAATGGAACACCAAATGAAGTTGACGAAGAATTTGAAAAATATACTATTGAACAAATCAATAAATTTGACGAAAAATGGAATGAATATGAAATAGCAAATAGTATTCAAGAAATCTGGAATTTAGTTTCTAGAACAAACAAATATATTGATGAAACAATGCCATGGAGTTTAGCAAAAGAAGAAAAAACAGAACAATTAAAATCATCAATGTATCATTTAATTGAAAATTTAAGAAGAATAGCAATATTAATTAAGCCATTTATGAATGAAACAGCAGATAATATATTAAGACAAATAGGTGTAAATGATGAAAATCTTAAAAACTGGAATAGCTTAAAAGGAGAATACAACAAAATAGAAAGTGCTAGAGTAATAGAAAAGGGTGAACCAATCTTTATGAGATTAAAACCAGAAGAGGAAATCGAATATTTAAAAAGTGCAATGAAAAATAGTTAATAATAAAGGTAATAAATTTATTAAAAAATGAAGGGAGAGATTTATCATGAAAGAAACAAAAGACGACACAAAATTACAAAACAAAAAAGAAGAAGAAAAGAAAGTGAAAAAAGGAAAACACAAGGAAGAAACAACTTTGGGAGATATAGTGTTTAGAGTATTAGTAATTGTAGTAATATTCTTTATTGCAGTAATTAGCTATTCATTCTATATTCAAGGTATACAAAACACTCAAACAGTAGATAATAATGCAAATCAAAACGTAACAAGAACAATTGAAAAAACAAATTAAACATTATGTAAGAGGATGTAAGAAATGAAATGATTAATGAATTTAGAGAACCAAATATATATTTAATAAACACAGAAAATAAGAAAAAGAAAAATATTGCAATTAAAATATCATTAGTAGTATTAATTATTATAACATTAATACTACTGATATTTGTTGCAAATAATTCAATAAATATAATTAAAAATAATGAAATATATAAACAATATGAAGAACAGTTGTCAATTTTAAAAGAACAAGAAGAAGCAGAAAGACAAGCAAAAATCCCAAAATTAACAGAGCAGGGAATGCAAAATATAGAAAATATATATCATTCTGATACAAAACGTGCATTTCTGACTTTTGATGATGGACCTTCAAGCGTAACAAATACTATTTTAGATGTATTAAAACAAGAAAATGTAAAAGCAACATTTTTTGTTTTAGGGTCAAGAGTAGAAGCAAAACCAGAAGTAGTAAAAAGAATTTATGATGAAGGACATTATATTGCAAATCACAGTTATTCACATATTTACGAAAATATTTATGCGAGTCCGCAAGCAGTTTTAGATGAATATAATAAATGTAATGACGCTGTAAAAAACGCGATAGGAGTGCCAGAATACAATTCACATTTGTTTAGATTTCCAGGTGGACTTGTAGGAGGTAAATATGCAGAAATAAAAAGTCAAGCAAATGAATTGTTAAAACAAAACAATATAGCACATGTGGATTGGAATGCTTTAAATGGTGATGCTGAAACAAATAATTTGAGTATTGATTTCGAACTAACAAGACTACAAGAAACAATACAAAATAAAAATAGTGTTGTCATATTAATGCATGACGCACCAATTAAAAAAGTAACAGCAGAAGCATTACCACAAATTATTTCATATTTAAGAGAACAAGGATATGAATTTGAAAATTTTTATGACATCATTAAATGAGGAGGAGAGAGAATTGCCTAGAAAAGAACAGATACAAGAAAATATAGAGGGGAAATTAGAATACATAGGACTAGATTTAAGCAAAATACCTGCATCAATAAAAAAATTCGAGCCATTAGACTTTAGAATTCCTAAATTTTACGATGAAAAGCAATATAGGCAATATCGCTATGTTCCGATAAAAGATATTCAAATATTATTAACACCGACAAATAGATTAGATGAACTAGAAGAAAAATATAAAAAGGCAAGTCCATTATATGAATATCTAGATCAGAAAAAAGAAGAAAATATTTTAAAACATACTAAATTTTTAGAAATGCTTAAACAAGTTAAAATAGAAGATATAGAAAAAGTAGAAGAAGAACAAGCAAATCTAAACAAAAAGATACCATTCAAAGTAAAATTTGAAGGAAATTATTTATGGCAAATTTACTATTCAGAAAATACAGACAAATATTTTATGTTAGTACCTACTGAAGAATCAGATTATTCAACATTTTTCTTTTTATTAAAAAAACAATTAGAAAAAAGAAGAACGGGAAAAATATTTGTACCAATTAGAAATGTTGGATATAGTAGTGAATATATAAGGAAAAATGAATTTGAAGATTTAGAAAACTACTTATGGCTATTTACTAAAGATTGGCCTTTAATATATGAAGTATATGATAAAAAAGAAGAATTAACTATTCAGATTGTTGGAGAAACTGAAGTTTATGAAAAAGTAAAGAGCTATTACAATAAAAAATTAAAAACAAAAGACGAAGCAACTCAATTTTATAAACTATTGAAAGCAATGTTTATTTTACAAACAGAACTTCCAGATTATTTCCATTTTAGGACAGATATAGACAAAAATGGAGAAATAGAATTCTATTTTGAAGATATAAAAATGGAATATTTAGAATTGCCACAATGGATATTAAACGAATACAATTTAGGAATAGACAAAATAGATGTAGCAAATGAATTGATAGAAGAAAGTAAAAGAAAATTAAAGAAATTACAAGAAGAAGGAGCAATACAAGAAATAGAGTATCTTGCAAAAGAAAAGCAAATATCAACATTTTTAGAGTGCAAAAAAACATTTTTTGGTAAATTTAAATATTATTTTAAGTATAGTAAAAAAGGTAAAAATAAAAAAATAGAAAAACAAGAAGAAATAATAAATGATGAAAAACCAGAAAAAACAATCAAGAAAAAAACAAGAAAAAGATCTAAAAAAGATAATTATACAATCGAAGAGCTTTTAGAGCTATATCAAGAATTAGCAAAATTAGAAACAGAATTAAAAAATTTATTAATGGATATAAATGCTTTAAAACTAAAAAATAAAAACAGGAAAAAGAAGATTGAAAATGCTACAAAATTTATTGAAGAAATAGATAGTCATAAAAAAAGTATATTTGAATTTTGGAAATATACAAATAAAGATGAAGTAGCAGCACTTGCAGAAGGTGAAGTTGAAGAAGTAAGTACGATTAAAAAAATCACAAAAGTTTTTGATTTTGAAGAAGATTTTGAAAAGTTTGGAAAAATGATGGACAAAATCCAAAGGAGAGTTTTGACAAAAGACGAAACAGATAGCTTATATATTCTATCAACAAATGTGGCTGAAATCTTAAACAAAGTAAAAAACAATGAAGTTTTACCTAAAGACATAGAAAATAGTTTAAAAGAAATAAAAAAAGAAGCAAAAGAAGAAAAAATGCTAACAGCAGATGAAGAATTTGATATTTTTGGAGGAATGGCGCAAGATAAAACAAAAATATCAAAAATAAAAAATAAAAAGCACAGAGAAATAGCAAAAGATAAATATAGTATTTTAGAAATAAATAAAAATACAAAACAAATAGGATATAAGCTTGCATTAGAAAAAGTGGCAGAAAATATCAAAAATGCTATTCAGAAAGTAGTAATAGTTGATGATTTACCTATATATAAAGCGATTATGGATGGAGAACTTGATAATAGAAACTTTAATTTATTTAATATAAATGAAGAATTTGAAATGAATGATATAATTGAAAAAGCAGGAAATAAAATCAATTTATATAAAATAAATTTAAAAAAAGGAATTAATGCAATTAGCTATACAAATATTATTTTTTACGACAATCAAAACAAAACCTTACCAGTCGGGCAAGACTTATCAACTAAAATTCTAGTAGATATAAGTAAAGTACAACTAGAAGAAAAATCAAAAAAAGAATTTCATATGGTTAATTTTGAAGAAAAAGACAACGATTTTTCAAAAATAAATATTAAGACAATCAATGTACATGAATATGAAATAACATAATTAGGAACAAATAATAGAAAAGAGAATATAATATACAAAAAAGGAGGTAATAAAATTGCGTAGAATATTAAGAAAAACATTAGCTGTTTGTCTAATTGGATTAGGGTTAGGAATATTAATGGTTTTATTACTTCCAACAACAGGTTGGTTATTTATAATAGGAGTAGCCGTGGTAAGTATTGGAATAATGTGGCTTGCTTGTTAAAAAGGAGGGAGATACATATGACGATTGTAGTAAAAAAAGTACCAAAATTTCTAAGAGGTATCGTAAAGTTGATATTTGGAATTAAAGAATAAACAAAAAAAGAGCTTAGGCTCTTTTTACTTTTCCATCTTTTAAACATTTAGCACATACATAAATTCTTCTTGTTTCACCATTTACATCTGCTTTAACTCTTCTTAAGTTTGGTTTCCAAGTACGTGGTGATCTTTTGCTTATATGAGAACGAGTAATGCTAAGTTTATTTCCATGACTAGCTGATTTTTGACAAATTTCACATACTGCCATTCTTAACTGCACCTCCTAAATTTCATAAATAAATTGACTATTTACAAGTTTACCACAAAAAAATAAAAAAAACAAGTATTTTTTGAAAATTATGAAAAATTCCTTGCAAATTAGGAAAAATGTGGTATAATAAATAGGCTTTAGAAAAATGAATTGGTAGGGGACATTCCTAAACTTAATTAGAAATGACCAAAGAGTAAGGTGTGTCCCCTGTCATTAGAAAGCAAGAAAGGATTGAATAGAATGAAATGTAAAGTTGAAAAAACAAAAAACGCAAATGAAGTAAAATTAGAAATAACAGTAGAAGCAGAAAAATTTAATGATGCAATAAAAAAAGTATACTTCAAAAGTGCAAAATATTTTAATATACCAGGATTCAGAAAAGGTAAAGCACCAATGAATATAGTAGAAAAATATTATGGAAAAGAAATCTTTTATGAAGATGCTTTCAATGAAGTAGCAGGAGAAGCATTAGATGAAGCAGTAAAAGAAAACGATTTATATGTTGTATCAAGACCTGATATTGATGTAACACAAATAGAAAAAGGAAAAGACTTAATATTTACAGCAGTAATGCAAACAAAACCAGAAGCTGAACTTGGAAAATATAAAGGAGTAGAAATCAAAAAAATAGAATACAAAGTAACAGCAGAAGACGTAAATCATGAATTAAGTCATATGCAAGAACACAATGCAAGAATGATTACAGTAGAAGACAGACCAGTAGAAAGCGGAGATATTGCAACAATTGACTTTGAAGGATTTGTTGATGGAAAAGCATTTGACGGTGGAAAAGCAGAAGGTCATGAATTAGAAATAGGAAGTAACACATTTATACCAGGATTTGAAGACCAAATAATTGGAATGAAAATTGATGAAGAAAAAGATATAAATGTTAAATTCCCAGAAGAATATTTCTCAAAAGAATTAGCTGGAAAAGATGCAACATTTAAAGTTAAATTACATGAAATAAAGAAAAAAGAATTACCAAAACTAGATGACGAATTTGCAAAAGATGTAAGCGAATTTGATACATTAAAAGAATTAAAAGAAGATATAAAGAAAAAACAACAAAAACAAAATGATGATAAAGCAAAATATGAAACTGAAGATGCAGTAATAAAAGCAGTTTGTGAAAATGTAAAAGTAGATATTCCATCAGGAATGATTGAAACTGAAGTAGACAACATGATAAAAGATATTGAACAAAGATTATCATATCAAGGATTAAAATTAGAACAATATCTTCAAATGATGGGTAAAACTACTGAAGAAATGAGAAAAGAATATGAACCTCAAGCAATAGATAGTATAAAATCACGTTTAGCTTTAGAGGCAGTAATAAAAGCTGAAAAAATAGAAGCAACAGAAGAAGAAGTTGACGAAAAAATGAAAGAAATGGCTAAAAATTATGGAAAAGAAAATGATGAAGAATTCATGAAAAATGAAAATGTAAGAAATTACATTAAAGATGGATTAACATCACAAAAAGCAATAGAATTTTTAGTAAAAAATGCAAAAATGAAATAATAGATAAAAGCTGGGGTGTAAAAAGTATCCTAGCTTTTAGCATTTATTTGTTACTTATCATTTATATTAAACTTATATATAAATTTAACAAAAAAATTAAAAACTATTGTTTATATTTCAAAATAATGGTATATAATTAATAAAGGAAAACAAGGAGGAATAGAATTATGTTAGAAAAAAATAGTTTAGTACCATATGTAATCGAACAAACAAGCAAAGGAGAAAGATCATATGATATTTTCTCAAGATTATTAAAAGATAGAATAATATTTTTAGGAGAAGACGTAAATGCAACAACAGCAAGTCTAGTAATTGCACAATTATTATTCTTAGAATCAGAAGACCCAGACAAAGATATCAATTTATATATAAATTCACCAGGTGGATCAATAACAGATGGAATGGGTATAATAGATACAATGAATTATATCAAATGTCCAGTATCAACAATATGTATCGGAATGGCAGCAAGCATGGGAGCAGCATTACTTGCAGCCGGAGAAAAAGGAAAAAGATTTGCAACACCAAATGCTGAAATCTTAATTCACCAACCATTAATCGGTGGTGGCGGACTTTCAGGTCAAGCGACAGAAATCAAAATACATGCAGACCACTTAGTTAAAACAAGAGAAAAATTAAATAAATTCCTAAGTGAAAGAACAGGTCAAACTGTTGAAACAATCCAAAAAGATACTGAAAGAGATAATTACATGACAGCTGAAGAAGCATTAAAATATGGATTAATAGACGGAATTATGGACAAAAGAAAATAAGAAAATTGGACGTTAGCGAAATCAAAGATTTCGACGTCCTGATGTGTAAAATCGCTTCGCGATTATTACACGTACAAAGGAAAATTAACCTTTTTGTATACGGAAAAATCTTATATATGGTCAAGATAAAAGCGGATTTTTCCTATACAATAAGAAAAATAGTAAAGAGAATGGAGAAGAGAAAATGGCGAAGAATAACGCACCTAAAAGTGTAAGATGTTCATTTTGTGGTAAGTCACAAGAAAATGTAAGAAAAATAGTAGCAGGACCAGGGGTATATATTTGTGATGAATGTGTAGAGCTTTGCAATAGCATAATAGAAGCAGAATTATATGAAGATGAAAAAGCAGGATACAGTTTAAACGAATTAAATGATATACCAAGTCCTAAAGAAATAAAAGAAGTCTTAGATGACTATGTAATTGGTCAAGAAGAAGCTAAAAAAACATTATCAGTAGCAGTATATAATCATTATAAAAGAGTAGCACATGAAGAAGTTTCAAACAAAAATGATATAGAAATACAAAAAAGTAATATCTTATTATTAGGACCAACTGGTTGTGGAAAAACACTTTTAGCAAGAACATTAGCAAAAATCTTAAATGTACCATTTGCAATAGCAGATGCAACAACATTAACAGAAGCAGGATATGTTGGAGAAGATGTTGAAAATATCTTACTAAAATTAATACAAGCAGCAGATGGGGACATTCAAAAAGCAGAAAAAGGAATTATATATATTGATGAAATAGACAAAATAACAAGAAAATCAGAAAATCCATCAATAACTAGAGATGTAAGTGGTGAAGGAGTACAACAAGCATTATTAAAAATAATAGAAGGAACAATTGCATCAGTACCACCACAAGGAGGAAGAAAACATCCTAACCAAGAATTAATACAAATAAACACAGAAAACATTTTAATAATATGTGGGGGAGCTTTTGAAGGACTTGAAAACATCATAAAAGACAGAACTGGTGAAAAAGCAATAGGATTTGGAACACAAATAAAAAGCCAAAAAGAAATCAATAAATATGAAATATTCCAAGAACTATTACCACAAGATTTATTAAAATTCGGACTAATACCAGAATTTATAGGAAGATTGCCAATAGTAGCAACACTAAAAGACTTAGATAGAGATGCTTTAATACAAATATTAGTAGAACCTAAAAATTCATTGGTAAAACAATATCAAAAACTATTTGAAATAGATGGAGTAGAATTAGTATTTAAACAAGAAGCCTTAGAAGCAATTGTTGATAAAGCAATTGAAAGAAAAACAGGGGCAAGAGGACTTCGTTCAATAATAGAAGAAAGAATGAGAGACATCATGTTTGAAATACCATCTAATCCAGATATAGAAAAATGTATTATAACAAAAGAAACAATTTTGGAGAATAAAGGGCCAGAATTAGTTATAAATAAAAATAAAAACAAGGAAGAAAATAGTGATAAGCCTACAGGTAAAAAGAAAAGACAAACACCTGCAGCATAAAAAAGTGTCGCATTGGGGACGTTTCTCATGCGACATTTTTTTGGTGTGTTCTTGTATAATAGACATCCTTATATAAATATAAATGATATATACAAATATTTGTTGGAAAATAAGAAGGTGGGATATAGTTGAAAGAGTTATTATATGATAGAAATAAAGTAATTGAATATGCAAAAAAGTGGGCATTATCAAGAAATCCAAAATACTATAACTTTGATAATGTTGGAGGAGATTGTACAAGTTTTGTATCTCAATGCATATTTGCAGGTGCAAAGGTTATGAATTACACAAAAGATGTAGGCTGGTATTATATAAACGGAAACAATAAATCTCCGTCTTGGAGTGGAGTAGACTTTTTATATAAGTTTTTGATAAATAATAAAAGTGTAGGTCCATATGGAAAAGAAGCTAAAATAAATGAAATAGAAATAGGTGATATAGCTCAATTATCCTTTGATGGAGATAAATTTGAGCATACTTTAATGATTGTAAATATTGAAAATAAATTCACATTATCCAAAATTAAAATTGCTTCACATACATTTGATAGCTTTAATAAGGCAATTTCAGAATATTTATTTCAAAAGATTAGATTTATTCATATATCAGGTGTACGAACATATTAATAAAAAATTAATTTTTTCTCTATTTTTTCTTCATAATATTTGTGGTATACTATTATCAGAAAATGAAAGGAAAGGGATTTACAATGTACAATATTTTAGTTGTTGATGATGATAGAGAAATAGTAGGAGCAATTGAAATTTATTTAAAAAAGGAAGGGTATAACATAATAAAAGCCTACAATGGAAATGAAGCATTAGAAAAAGTAAAGGAAAATGAAATACATCTAATAATTCTAGACATCATGATGCCAGAAAAAGACGGATTAGAGACATTAGAAGAATTAAGAAAAGATAAATCTATACCAGTAATTCTCTTGTCAGCAAAATCTGAAGATTATGACAAAATAGGTGGATTAAATCAAGGAGCAGATGATTATATTACAAAACCATTTAATCCATTAGAACTAATTGCAAGAGTAAATTCACAAATAAGACGTTATGTGTCATTAGGCGCAATGGAGAAAAAAGACAATAAACAAATATATAGAACAGGAGAATTAATACTTGATGATGAAACTAAAAAAGTTACAGTAGATGGCAAAGAAGTAAAATTAACAGCAACAGAGTTTAATATATTGAAATTCTTATTAAAAAACAAAGGAAAGGTGTATTCTATTCCACAAATATATGAAAATGTTTGGAAAGAAGAAAGCTATGGAGCAGAAAATATTATAGCAGTACATATAAGACACATAAGAGAAAAGATTGAGATAAATCCAAAAGAACCTAGATATTTGAAGGTTATATGGGGGATTGGCTACAAAATAGAGAATATTGAAAAATAAGTAAGAAAGGAATGAAATAAAAAATGGAGAAATTAAGAGAATCATCTATTTTAAAAATATTATGTTATATATTAATTCCAATATTAGCTGCAATATTATTTCTTAGCATAGTTCATATAACATATCTAAATGAATTTGAAATGAATGATAATATAGCAACAGAATATAAGCAAAGTCAATGGTTTGCAGATAAATATTTCTACTCTGTATTAGATAAAGTAGGAAAAGCCGAAAGAAGTGAAGAAACAGGACAATACATACAATTAGAAGATTCAAAGGGACAACAATATTATTATTCAGAAGATTATAATCATGATTCAGAAATCTGTATAAATTATATAATAATAGATAAAGAAACAGGCAAAATGTATACAAACATAAAAAGCAATGACTATCAACAAACTATGAATGAAAATAGTTCAAATCCATATTATTGGAATATTGTAAATGGGCAGATACAAACAGACATAAATTATATGAACCAAGATAATATGAAATATGATTATACATATTATCATGAAATGATTGATACACAACCAGTATTAATAGATGAAACTGCAAAAACTTTAAGAGATTATGATATATACACATCATATAATCAAACAAGAACAGAGCAATCATTCGATTTTGTAACAACACAAGATATATACCAATTTGTCACTTCAAATCAAAAATTACCGGTATATGCACTAGCAATCAGTTTAATATTATTAACAATAATAGCAATATATCTATTATGGGCAATTGGACACAAAAAAGGAAAAGAAGGAATAACTTTAAACTTTATAGACGAACTTCCATATGAATTAGTATTTTTACTATTTTGCTGCATAATACCAATGTTCTGGGCAATAGCAGTAAATAGTGTAACAGATAGTTTTAATTATATATTTGTAACAATATTAATAATTTCATATATAATTTGTTATGTAATGACAGCAGCACTAACAATCACAACAATAAAAAGAATAAAAGCAAAACAATTTTGGAGAAGTTTTTTAACATATAAAATATTAAGATGGTGTAAAAATAAGATAAAAAAATATACAGACGAATTCAAAAATAAGACATCTAACACTAAAAAGGTATTCTGGCTTTATTGGGGATTTGTGTTAATAACAACAATACTTCTAAGTATGTTTGTAACAGGAATAGCAATATTAATCGTAATAGCTTTTTGGATATGGGCATATTATAAATTAAGAAAATATGTGAGACAAGAAGAAATGCTTAAGGAAACTTTAAAAAAAATCTACGACGGAGATACCAGTGTTCACATAAACGAACAAGAACTTGAAGGGACATTGAAAGAAATGGCAGTATATATTAATGATATAGCAGGTGGATTTAAAAACGCAATTGAAGAAAATTTGAAATCAGAAAGACTAAAAACTGAATTAATTACAAATGTATCACATGATATAAAAACACCATTAACATCTATAATAAACTATGTAGATTTATTGAAAAAAGAAGATATAAAAGATGAAAAAATTAAAGAATATATAGATATTTTAGATGTTAAATCACAAAGACTTAAAAAATTAACAGAAGATTTAGTTGAAGCATCAAAAGCATCTTCTGGAAATGTTAAATTAAATATTGAAAGCATAAATATCAAAGAATTAATAAATCAGACAATTGGAGAATTTAAAGATAGACTTGAAAGTAGAAATCTCCAAATAGAAACAGATATACCACATGAAGATGTAAGAATAGATGCAGATAATAGATATATGTTTAGGATTATGGAAAATCTATTTAGCAATATTAGCAAATATGCACAAGAAAATTCAAGAGTATATATTGATGTAAAAAAGACAAATAAAAAAGTTAATATTAGTATAAAAAATATTTCTAAAGATAGACTAAATATTAGTAGTGATGAATTGATGCAGAGATTTGTTAGAGGTGATAAATCAAGATATACTGAAGGAAGCGGATTAGGTTTATCAATTGCAAAAAGCTTAACTGAACTACAAAGAGGAACTTTTGATATTGTTATAGATGGTGATTTATTTAAAGTTGTGATGGAGTGGACATATTAAATTTTGAATTAAAATATATTGAAATCAAAAAATACGTGTGATAAAATGACAATCGAGAGATAAAAACATGAGAGGAATGTAGGTAAAATGAGAAAAATGATTGTCGCAATAATTATTTTATTAATAATATTTGTTGGAATGATAATATATAGAAATATGGCAATAAGTTCAAGCAACCAAGTAAGTGTACAAGAAATAGAACAAATACAAACATATATAACAAAAATATATATGTGGAAAGAAGTGACTAATGAAGCATTACCTACATTTGAAAATATAAATGATGCAAATGACATGTGGACATGGGAAGCGGTAAAAAAGAATCTAGAAGATTATGAATTAAGTTATGACCAAATTCAAGAAAAAGCAAAAGAATTATTCGGACCAGACTTTACAAAAGAATTCCCAAAAGAGGGAACAGAAAATTTTACATATGATGAGCAAACAGGCAAATATTATGCAACAGGAATGGGACTAGACCAAGAAGAAGATTGCTTTTTGTTGAATCAAATAAACCCAACAGATACTGGGTATGAAGTAGAAATAGTAGAATATTTAGAAGATTATTCTCAAGAATCTCAAATAATTATTAAAAATCTAAATGATGAAGAAATAGGAAAAGTAGAAGAAAATCAAGAAAGTAGTAGTCAAGATATAGTAAAAAATAATTTAGATAAATTCACTAAAAAAATAGTAACATTAAAAAAAGAAGGCGATAATATATATGTACAAAGAGTATCTAATGAAGTGTAAAATATGTCCACATGAATGCAATATAAACAGAAATGAAAATCAAATAGGAAGATGCAAATCAAAAGATACAATTAAAATAGCATTATATTCTACTCATAATTTTGAAGAACCATGTATTAGTGGAGAAAAAGGCTCAGGAACAGTCTTTTTTTCTAACTGCAATTTAAACTGCATTTTTTGCCAAAATTATGAAATAAGTCAATTAGGAAAAGGAAAAGAAATATCTATTGAAGATTTAGCTCAAATTTTTATAAAACAACAAGAAAAAAATGTGGAAAATATAAATCTAGTAACACCAACAAGCTATGTACCACAAATTATTGAGGCAATTAGGATTGCAAAGCAAAATGGACTTAATATACCAATTGTATACAATACAAATGGATATGAAAAAGTAGAAACTTTAAAAATGCTAGAAGGATATGTGGATATCTATTTGCCAGATTTCAAATATTATTTTGATGACATGGCAAAAAAATATTCTAAAATTGATAATTATTTTGAAATAACAACAAATGCTTTAAAAGAAATGCAAAGACAAGTTGGAGAACCACTTTTTAATGAAAACGGTATCATGCAAAAAGGAATGATTATAAGGCATTTAGTATTACCAAATAATATTGAAAATAGTAAAAAGATTTTGCAATGGATAAAAGAAAATATGGAAGATTATACATATGTCAGCATAATGGCCCAATATTTCCCAACATATAAAGCAAAAGAAGTAAAAGAAATAAATAGAAAATTGACAAAAGAAGAGTGGAATGAGATTGAAGATTATGTTGAGAAACTTGGAATAGAGAATGGATTTATACAAGAATTAGGTGAACATGAAGAAGAATATGTGCCTAAATGGGAATATTAAATAAAAATCATGAAAAATTCAAGAAATTGACGCGAAAATATTGCAAAATTTTAACAATAATAGTATAATAGAAAAGGTAGCATAATAATATTAAATAAACGAAAAAATAAAAAGAGAGGTAGAAAATGGATTATTTATATATACTAAGAGAAGCATTGTTATGGATAATTACAATATTCTGGTTATATCAAATAATGGTAAGTTTATGCTCACTAGTAAAAATAAAAGAAAAACCATTAAAAGTAAACAAGAATCACAAATTTATGGCTATAGTACCAGCACATAATGAAGAAGCAGTAGTTGGAAACTTAATTGAAAGCCTAAAAAATCAAAACTATGATAAAGAATTATATGATATATATGTTATTGCAGATAACTGCACAGACAACACAGCAAAAATTGCAAAAGAAGCAGGTGCAATAGTATATGAAAGATTTGATGAAACAAAGAAAACAAAAGGATATGCCTTAGACTGGTTTTTACAACAAAAAATTGATGAAAACGCTGACTACGATGCATTCTTAGTATTTGATGCAGACAACATAGTAGACCCAAACTTCATCAAAGCAATGAATAAAAAACTATGTCAAGGTGAAGATGTAGTTCAAGGATATAGAGATATTAAAAACCCAACAGATAACTGGATATCAGCAGGATATGCGTTATTCTACTGGACAATGCATAGATTTTATCATTTAGCAAGATATAATTTAGGACTATCACCATTATTAAATGGTACAGGATTTATGGTAAGATTTGATGTTATAAAACCAGAAGGTGGTTTGAAAACAGTAACATTAACTGAAGATATTGAATTTTCTTTAAAAAGAATAATAAAAGGTAAAAGATTAGGATGGTCAACAGAAGCAATCTGTTATGACGAACAACCAACAGGATTTGCACAAAGTTGGTCACAAAGAAGCAGATGGACAGTTGGACATATGCAATGTATAAAAGAATATACAAAACAACTAGTAACAGCTGCAAAAGAAAAGAAAACAATGATGAATTTTGATGGTTTCTTATATATAATTGGAAGTATACCAATGTTTATAATTACTCTAATAATATTAGCAACAAACTTCTTAATGTATGCAGGAAATGGAATGACAAACGAAGAATTAGTATTTAATATAGTAAAATTCTTAGTACCAACATTCTTATTACCTATCGGTACAGCAGTAATTGCAATGCTATTAGATAGAAGACCAATAAAACCAATGATTAAAGGATTAATTTGTTATCCATTATTCATGGGTTCATGGTTACTAATAAACTTTAAATGTTTATTTAAAAGAGAAACATCATGGGAGAAAATTGACCATGTTAGAAATATTAAGATTGGAAACTCAGGCAGAAGTGCAGAAACAGCTGAAATTGCTGAAAAAGTATAGCAAATATATAAAACCAACAAAAAAGCAAAGTATATATAAGGAAAAATTATCACAAGAGAAAATGGACAAAGGCTGGAATCCATTGATAATATTATATAGAAATTTCACTTTTTTAGGTCTTTTCTTGAAATAGTAAGAGTAGAGAAAAGCGGTAGAACACCGTTAAAACAATAATGAGGTTAGTGATAAAGTTATAGAAAGCTAATAAATTTAGGTGGTACCACGAAAGATAGCCATTTCGTCCTAATTCGAGGATGAAGTGGTTTTTTGTTAGAAAATTAAATTTTAAATAAAATTTGATAGGATGTGAGAATATGAACCAAACGAAGTATTTAGAATACTATATGGATTCAAAAATATATAGTAAAGATGAAGTACAAAAGAGCATCGACGAAACTAAAAAAGAATTTCCAAATAAAAAGATAGATGTACAAGTACATTTAAATAAGTTTGGAGTATATATAATAATATTTACATTTAGAAATAGAAATAATTTTATAAAAAATATATTTATAAAATTAAAATTTAAAAAGAAAAATAAGTTATTATTAACTGAAAATACCAAAAAGAATAAAAAAACAAAAGAAGATAAAGCGCAAAAACGCTTTGAAAAATATAGTAATAGAATTTATGGACAATATAAAGAAACACATATTTATAGACCATATTAATGTAGGAAAGGAATGATATTAAAAATGAAAGAAGAAATTGCAAAAATCAAAGAAAATTCACAAAGAGAAATTAATAGCTGTCAAGATTTAAGACAATTAGCAGATTTAAAAGTAAAATATTTAGGTAAAAAAGGTGAATTAACAGTAGTGCTAAGAGGAATGGGTAAATTATCACCTGAAGAAAGACCAGTAATAGGAAGTCTTGTAAATCAAGTAAGAGATGAATTAGATGAACTATTTACTCAAAAAGAAAAAGAACTAAATAGAAAAGAATTAGAAAAAAGATTAGAAACAGAAAATATTGATGTTACTGAACCAAGTAAAAAAGTAAATTTAGGATCATTACATCCAATAACACAAGTAATTCAAGAAGTAGAAGAAATATTCTTAGGAATGGGATATGAAATAGCAGACGGACCAGAAGTCGAAAAAGCAATATATAATTTTGATAAATTAAACACACCACCAGACCACCCTGCAAGAGACGTTCAAGATACATTTTATATCACAGATGATATAGTATTAAGAAGTCAAACATCACCAGTACAGGCAAGAGTAATGGAAAATCAAAAACCACCAATTAAAATAATATGCCCTGGAGCAGTTTATCGTTCAGATAGCGTAGATGCAACACATTCACCAGTATTCCATCAAGTAGAAGGACTAGTTGTTGACAAAAATATTGCAATGACAGATTTAAAAGGAACATTAGAAATGTTTGCTAAAAAATGCTTAGGAGAAAAAACAAAAATAAGATTTAGACCACATCATTTCCCATTTACAGAACCATCAGCAGAGGCAGACGTATCATGTTTCGTATGTGGCGGAAAAGGATGCAGAGTATGTAAAGGAGAAGGTTGGATAGAACTTTTAGGATGTGGAATGGTACATCCAAATGTTTTAAGAAATTGTGGAATAGACCCAGAAGAATATTCAGGATTTGCATTTGGATTTGGAGTAGAGAGAGTAGCAATGGCAAAATTCGGAATAGAAGATATGAGATTGTTATTTGAAAATGATGTAAGATTTTTAAAACAATTTTAATGCATTGGGGACGGCCCCCTTTTGCATTAAATAGTGCAAAAGGGACAGGTTAAAAAGCAGTAAGATTAAAAAAGTTTGATGCAATAAAGATTGTGAAAATCAATAGTAGCAAGATTTAAGAAAGTGATTAAATAATTTTTCTTGTAAATAATAATTATTAAAAATTTAATTTATTAAGGAGTGTTAAAATTAGTGAAAACAAAAATATTTAAATTCCAAGACGGAAAAAGAAACAAAAGTTATATCGAAGAAATAAAACAAATTATGAGAAAAAATGACAATGTTGATACACAAGCTAGTTTTGATGAAAATGAAAATTATATAGTAAAAGTTTTAATTCCAGATTGGAGAGATAAGTTTAGAAAAGATTCATTAGAAGCAATAAAAAGAAAACAAATGGAAACTAATAATGAAGCAACACTTGGAAATTGGCAAAATGCTAAGAGATATCAACCAGACAGAAGATTTAATGGTTGGGATAGATAAGAAAAAATAATAGCAGGAAAGGAAGAAAGATAGATGAAAGCAAGTATTGAATGGTTAAAAGAGTATAGTGATATTGATGTAAAGCCAACAGAATTAGGTGATATTTTAACAATGACAGGTTCTAAAGTTGAAACAATAGACGAAAAAGGAAATGATATAAAAAATGTTGTTGTTGGAAAAATTTTAGAAATAGAAAAACATCCAGATGCAGATAAATTGGTAGTTACAAAAGTTGACGTTGGAACAGAAAAAATACAAATTGTTACAGGTGCAGATAATATAAAAGTTGGAGATATTGTACCAATTGCAAAAGATGGAGCAGAATTACCTAATGGTGTTAAAATTAAAACAGGAAAATTAAGAGGAATTGATTCATGTGGTATGATGTGCTCAGTTGGAGAGCTAAACTTAGATTTAGCGGATTATCCAGGACAAATCGAACATGGAATAATGATTTTAGATAAAAGTTTAGAAAAAGATTTAGGAAAAGACATTGTTGAAGTTTTAAATTTAAGAGAAGATATTATCGATTTTGAAATTACTTCAAATAGACCAGATTGTTTTTCTATTGAAGGATTAGGAAGAGAAACAGCAGTATCTTTGAATAAAGAATTTAAAAATCCAAGAGGAAATTTAGATAAATTAGAAGTTGAAGATAAAAAAGAAATAGAAGGATTAAAAGTTGATATCGAAGCTCCTGACTTATGTTATAGATATATTGCAAGAGTTGTAAAAAATGTAAAAATCAAAGAATCACCAGATTGGATGAAAAGAAGATTAAGAGCTTGTGGTGTTAGAAGTATCAATAATATAGTTGATATTACAAACTATGTAATGTTAGAGTTAGGTCAACCAATGCATGCTTTTGATATTAATTCTATTGAAGGAAAACATATTACTGTTAGAAGAGCTAAAAATGGAGAAAAAATTACAACATTAGATGAACAAGAAAGAGAATTAAATGAAGATGATTTAGTAATTGCAGATGACAAGAAAGCTGTAGCAATTGCTGGAGTTATGGGTGGACTAAATTCAGAAATAGAAAATGATACTGAAACAGTAGTATTTGAGTCAGCAGTATTTTATGGTGGAAGTGTAAGAAAGACAGCTAAAAAAGTAGGACTAAGAACAGAAGCATCTTCAAGATTTGAAAAAGGTTTATCTGCTGAAAATGCATTAAGAGCTGTAAATAGAGCAGTTGAATTAGTTGAATTAACTGGTAGTGGAGAAGTTGTAGATGGAAAAGTTGATGTTTATCCTACAAAACAAGAAATCCATAAAATAAAATTAGATGTAGAAAGAATCAATAATCTACTAGGAACTAAATTATCAAAACAAGAAATGATTGATATATTAGAAAAATTAGAAATAAGAGTAGAAAATGATGTAGCAATTTCACCATATTTCAGAATGGATTTAACATGTTTAGCTGACATCGCAGAAGAAGTTGCAAGATTTTACGGATATGACAAATTAGATACAACTTTAATAAAAGCAGATACAACTTTAGGTGTTAGAAATAAAGAACAAAAAATAATTAAGAAAGTTAGAGATGTATTAGTAGATAGTGGTCTATCAGAAATTTACACATATGGATTTATAAGCAAAAAAGACTTAGAAAAATCAAACATTTCAGAAGAAGTTCAAAAATATGCAATAACATTACAAAATCCATTAGGTGAAGAATTCAGATTAATGAGACCATCAACAATACCAAGTATGATGCAAATACTTGCAACAAATGCAAACAAGAAAAATCAAAATGTAAAACTATTTGATATATCTAGAAATTATAAAAATACAAATCATCAAGTAGAAGATGGAGAAGTTCCAGTACAAGAAGATATTTTAACAATAGGAATGTATGGAGAAGATGTTGATTTCTATGTACTAAAAGGAATTATTGAAAATATCTTAGAAGCAATAAGTGTAAATAGATCTGATGTAGAAAAAGAAAGAGATAACAAATCATATCATCCAGGAAGATGTGCAAATATTAAAATAGGAATTGATGTAATAGGAACAATCGGAGAAGTACATCCAGAAGTATTACAAAATTATGATATAGAAAAAAGAGCATATTTAGCAGAAATTAATATTACAAAATTAGTAAAATATTCAAGAGAAAATAAAAAATATGTTGAAATTCCTAAATTCCCAGCAGTTGAAAGAGATATTGCAATAATTGTTGATGAAGAAGTTGAAGTAGGTCAAATTGAAAAGATAATTACTAAAAAAGGTAAAAGACTTCTTGAAAGTATGAAATTATTTGATATTTACAGAAATGAAAAACTTGGAGAAAACAAGAAAAGTGTTGCTTATTCACTAATCTTTAGAGATAAAAATAAAACACTTAGTGATGAAGAAATAAATAATGTTATGGATGCAATTATTTCTGAATTAGAGAAAACTTTACATGCAGAATTAAGAAAATAAGAATGAAGATTTCAAGTGTCAAATTTAATTATATATGACTCTTGAAATTTTTCTTGCTAAAATATACATAATGTGGTAAAATAGACTCTGTAACTCATTAACACATATTTCTATACTAAATAATTTTAGAAGGGAGAAATTAATAATGCGGGAAGAAATGAAAAGCAAAGTGGAGGAGAGCAAGACTACCAAAAAGGAACTCGTTGAAAAGAGAGAAGAAATCATCTTACAAACTCCAAGCATGATATTAAAATGGATTAAATGTATTCCAGAAAGTAAAAAGTTAAATATCATATGCTTAGACAATAGGGAGTTGCGGAGTTTAACAGCTGATGACTATGAATTGTCAGGAGATATAATGCAGTTATATATTCCAAGTAAGCCAAGAAAAAATGCTAAAAAAGGAAGGTTTAAATATGTGGCTCGTCAGTTAGCGAGAATGATTAACAAAGAAACTTCTGATGAGACAAATATATTTAGAAAGTACACATCAATAACCTTTTTTGCATTAGGCGAATGTGGACTGTGTGCAGTAAATATTCCAGAATATTTGGAAGAAAATCGAACAATAAGAATTGTTACGATTGCAACACCATTTTTTGGAACTCATATGGCTGACAAAAAATTTGTTAAGTCAAAAACAGGCTTTTTTGAAAGGATAAAAGAGTACGGAAAAATTACTCAAATTTATCATTTGCCAGATGAGGAATTATCTGAAAGGCATAAGGTATTATTAAAAGTTGATAATGCTGAGTTGAAACGCCATAGATGGTTTAATGTTATTGCATCGACTGAACAAATAAGTGAGTTTGCTCATAAAGTGTTTGGAGCAGATTTAAGTGATGGAATAGTTCCGAAGGATTCACAAAATCCGGAGTCAAAAAATGTAGATAGAACAATTTACATTACTGCTTCACACGAAGATGCTTTGTTGAAAACAATAGAATATTTCAATAAAGCAATATCTAATAAAGCATTATTAAAGCCAGTTGTACATTTCAAAGGCTAGAGTTTATGAAAATAGATATTTCTGTAAAAGGGATATCTATTTTCTTTTTGGTATTGTTTAAAATATAAAAATTTGATATACTAACAAAAGTAAAAAAGGAGATTAAAATGGTAGCAGAAGTAATAATAAATAGAGGAGCAAAAAAACTAAATAGAATATTTGACTACAACATACCAAAAGAACTAGAAGACTTAATCTTAGTGGGAAGCAAAGTCATAGTACCATTTGGAAAAGGAGAAAAACAAGAAGAAGCATTTGTAGTCAAATTAAAAGAAAAATCTGAATTTGCGAATAAAGACATTATAAAAATAGAAGAAAACTTAACAGATAAGCAAATAGAACTTGCAAAATGGATGGCAAATAGATATTTTTGTAATGTATCAGATTGTATAAAACTTATGCTAACACCTGGAACAAGAACAAAAAACAAAGAAAAGAGAATTCAAGATAAAATCATAAATACAGTATATTTAAAAAAAGACATAGAAGAAATAGAATTTGAAATAGAAACTAAAAAAATAAAATCTGAAAAGCAAATAAAAATATTAAAATTTGTAAAAGATAATGAAGGTGCAACAATACCTGAAATAGAGATGTTTACTGATACATCAAGAGCAATAGTAAATACATTAATAAAAAATGGATATTTAGAAATTGTAGAAAAAAAGGTAGAGAGAAATCCATTACTATTTAAAAATTACAAAAAGACTGAAAAATTACAATTAACAGATGAGCAACAAGAAGCATTTGAAAAAGTAGAAAAAGCAATTGATGAAAATAGATTTGAACAGTTTTTATTATATGGAGTAACAGGTTCTGGAAAAACAGAAGTATATTTACAACTAATACAAAAAGTAATAGAAAAAGAAAGAACAGCAATTGTATTAGTTCCAGAAATTTCATTAACTCCACAAATGCTAGAAAGATTTGTATCAAGATTTGGAAAAGAAGATATAGCAATATTACATAGTAAACTTTCAATAGGTGAAAGACATGACGAATGGGAAAAAATAAGAAATGGAGATGCAAAAATTGTAATAGGTGCAAGATCTGCTATATTTGCACCATTAGCAAATGTAGGAATTATTATAATAGATGAAGAACACGATAGCTCATATAAGTCAGAGACAACACCTAAATACAATGCAAAAGAGATAGCGAAGAAGTTAGCAAAAGAAAACAATATTCCATTATTATTTGGAAGTGCAACACCTGATTTGCAGACATATTATAAAGCGACAGAAAAAATTTTAAATAATGGCAATATAAGGTCAGAGATAAATAAAAAGCAAATGAATCCTGAAATCACATTGTTAGAATTAACAAAAAGGGCCAACAATTCATCACTTCCATCAGTTGAAATAATAGACTTAAAACAAGAACTTGCAAATGGAAACCGCTCAATGTTAAGTATGGATCTATATTCTAACATAGAAGAAAATTTGAAAAATAAGAGACAGACAATATTATTTCTAAATAGAAGAGGATATTCAACTTTCATAATGTGTAGGAATTGTGGGTATACAGTAAAATGTCCAAATTGCAATATAAGTTTGACATATCATAGCTATGAAAGAAAATTAAAATGTCATTATTGTGGATATGAGCAAAATATAGTAACAGTATGTCCTGAATGTAAAAGTGATAAAATAAGATACTTTGGAACAGGTACGCAAAAATTAGAACAAGAAATACACAAACAATTTCCAAATGCAAGTACAATAAGAATGGATATAGATACTGTTACAAAGAAAAATTCACATGAAGAAATATTAAATAAATTCAAAAATGAAAATATAGATATTTTAATTGGAACACAAATGGTAGTAAAAGGACATCATTTTCCAAATGTAACATTAGTTGGTGTTATTGCAGCTGACAGTTCGCTAAATATAGATGATTATAGAGCAAATGAGAGAACCTTTCAAATTTTAACACAAGTAGCAGGAAGAGCGGGACGTGAGAATTTACCCGGAAAAGTCATAATTCAAACATATAACCCACAAAGTTTTGCTATACAATGTTCAAGAGAGCAAAATTATGAGAAATTTTATGAAACAGAAATTGCTTTAAGAAAACAATTGAAATATCCACCATTTTGCGATATAATATTAATTGGATTTAATAGTTATAATGAAAATGAAATAAAAAAAGTATCAAATCTAATGTATGAAGAATTACAAAAAGAACTAAATAATTTACAGAAAAGTGAAATGATGCAAGGTGACGAGAATGCAGTAAAATTATTTAGACCAATGCCTTGTCCAATTGATAAGATACAAAATAGATATAGATGGAGAATTATAATAAAAGGAAATATGACAGAAGAAATAAATAAAATTTTAAATGATTCTTTAAAAAATATATATAAGCAAAATATAAAGGACACAAGAATTTCAATAGATGTTAATCCAAATAATATGAGTTAGCAGGGATTTTTAGGACCGTCCCCTAATCCCTGTGAGTAAAGAAAGGAGATAGAAATGGCAATTAGAAATTTAAGATATCAAGGAGACGACATATTAAAGAAAAAATCAAAAGAAGTTCCAGAAGAAGAAATATCAAGTGAAAAAATACAAACACTTATAGATGATATGATTGAAACAATGCATAAATATAATGGTGTTGGACTAGCAGCAGTTCAGGTTGGTGTATTAAAAAGAATTGTTGTAATTGACTTATATGATGATAAAGGACCAATAGTATTGATAAATCCGGTGGTTATTAAAACAAAGGGAGAGCAAGAGGTAGAAGAAGGATGCTTAAGTTTCCCAAATGAATTTGCAAAAATAATTAGACCTGCCGAAGTTGTAGCAGAATATACTGATAGAGATGGAAAAAGGATGCAAGTAAAAGCTAAAGAATTATTAGCACAAGCCATATCACATGAATTAGACCATTTAAATGGAGAAATTTTTATTGATAAAATAATTCCAGGAACTTTAGAGTATGTTGAGCCTGAAGAAAATTAAAGAGTAGAAAGGATAAAAAATATGAGAGTTTTGTTTATGGGAACACCAGACTTTGCTGAGGAGTCTTTAAAAAGCTTAGTAGAAGCAAATTATGATGTTATAGGAGTAGTAACAAATCCAGACAAACCAAAGGGTAGAGGAATGAAGATGGTAGCATCTCCTGTAAAAGAATATGCACAAGAAAAAGGACTAAAAATATATCAACCAGAAAAAGTAAGAAAAAATGTAGAATTTATTGAAGAAATCAAAAATTTGAATCCAGAGGTTATATGTGTTGTAGCATATGGGAAAATCCTACCTAAAGAAATATTAGAAATACCAAAATTAGGTTGTATTAATGTACATGGTTCATTACTTCCAGAGTATAGAGGTGCAGCACCAATTCAATGGGCAGTATTAAATGGAGATAAAACAACTGGAATTACAACAATGTATATGGACGAAGGAATGGATACTGGTGATATGATTTTAAAACAAGAAGTAGAAATTGGAGAAGATGAAACAACAGGAGAATTGTGGGATAGACTTTCTAAAATTGGTGGAGAACTTTTGGTTAAAACTTTAAGAGAAATAGAGAAAGGAACAGCTCCAAGGGAAAAACAAGGAGATGATTTTACTACTGCTCCAATGTTGTCAAAAGAAATGGCGAAAATTGACTGGAATAAAAGAACAGCACAAGAAATTAAGAATTTAGTTAGAGGATTAAATCCAATTATGGGAGCTTATACATTTTTAAATGGTAAAAAGATTAAGTTCTGGAAAGTAGATTTAGCTAAAGAAGATGAGATAATGGTAGAAAACCTTGATTTCTTAGGAAATGGTGTAGTTTTATTGTCTGATAGTAAAGATGGATTATATATTAAAGCAAAAGGTGGAATTATAAAAGTATTGGAAATTCAAGGAGAAAATGCAAAAAGAATGTCAATTCAAGATTATCTAAGAGGAAATTCAATACAAGAATTTGATGTTTTTGAATAAAATAGTTGTAAAATATAAAAAAAATTGATATACTTATATGGAAAAAATAAGTATATCTTTTTTGATATATGGATAGGAGGAATTCATATGAGTGAAGAAAACAAAGTGAATGAAGATAATAAAGGGGAAGTTGTAGAATTAGAAGAAGAAATAAAATCAGAAAATGACGGTATACAAATATCAAGTGATGTTGTAGCTGTTATTGCAGGAGTAGCTGTTTCAGAAGTACAAGGAGTTGCTGGAATGTCAGGAGGATTTGCAGGAGGAATATCAGAAGTATTTAGTGGTAAGAAAAATCTTGCAAAAGGAATCAAGGCTGATATTAATGATGGGAAAGCTAAGCTAGATGTAAATATCATAGTAGAATATGGTTCAAGAATACCAGATGTAGCTTTCGAAATTCAAAATAGAGTAAAAAAAGCAGTAGAAAACATGACAGGATTAGTTGTTGAAGAAGTTAATGTTCATGTTCAAGGTGTAAATACTGATACAGCAGTATCTGAGAAAACAGAAACAGAAAATGACAATCAAGAAGATGAATAAAAAGAGAAAAATATAAAGACTAAATTAAATGTTATAAGGAAATAATAAAAAATAAAGCAAAATAGGAGGAAATAAAATGAAAACTTTAGAAAAAATCACATTAATTATATATTCTAATATAATATTAATATTATCTATAATATTATGTTTGTTAATATTTGGATGGCTAGATATAGATGTAGCAGGTAGAGTAGTTGAAGGAATGGTATCAGGAGGAACAATTACAAATATTGTTTTAGCGGTATGTGTAATATTTATTTTACTTTCAATAAAATGCATATTCTTTGATTCAACATCAAGAGAACAAATAAAAGAAAGACAAGGTGTTTTATTAGAAAATGACAATGGAAAATTGATGATATCAAAAGAAACAATTGAAAATTTAGTTAATTCAGTTGCATTAAATTTTGAAAGTGCTGAAGATGTGACAACAAGAGTAGATTTAGATAAAGATAACAATGTTAGAGTATATGTTACATTAATTGTAAATGCAAATGCAGTTATTAAAGATTTATCAGCAAATTTACAAAATAAAATAAAAGACAAAATTAAAGTGGCAACAGATTTAGAAGTTAAGGAAGTAAATATTACTGTTAAGAAAGTTGCTCCAAAGGAGTCGATTGAAAAATAATTACAATTTTGGCGTCGTCAAACTGCATTTGAAATTTAATCAACGTACAAATAGTACGCCTCATAAATTTCAAACTTGTTTTCCTAGCCAAAATTTAATTCTTTTCCAATCGGGTTTGCGTAAAGTATAAAATAATTGGAAGTATCAGAGAGGAATGATTCAAATGGATAATTTTAAGAATTTCTGGAGTCAATACAAAGGAGCAATAATTGGTATTATAGTAGCAATATTAATTTTAGTAACTAGATTACATGACTTAATATTAGCAATTGTAGTATTAATATTAGGTGCTTTTATTGGAAATTATGTACAACAGAACAAAGAAGATGTAAAATCAAGATTAAAAGGTTTTATAGATAAAATGTAGAATTAAAGGGGAAAAGTAAGATTATGAACAGGTCAGCAATACGCGAAAAAGCATTTGAACTAATATATAGCTTAGAAATACAAAAACAAGAAGATTTACAAGAAGCGGTAGATTTATATATTGAAAATAATGAAATAACAGATAAAAATGCACAAGAATATATAAAAGATGCAGTTTTTGGAATTGAAAAAAACAAAGAAAAAATAGTAGAACAAATAGAGAAAAATCTAAAAAAAGATTGGAAATTAGATAGAATTTCAAAAATTGATTTAGCAATTTTGAAATTAGCAATTTATGAAATTCAATATAAAGAACTACCATTTAAAGTTGTTATAAATGAAGCAGTAGAACTAGCTAAGAAATATGGAGAAGATTCATCTAAAAACTTTGTTAATGGAGTATTAGCAAGTATTGTAAACTAGAACATACAAAACGAAAAATATTTCTATTGTTAAATTGAAAAATAATTACAATTTTGGCTGTGGCAAATGAAAACATTTTCCTTGCCAAAATTTAATTTTTTTCTAACTTGGTATTGTGTCTTAAGTTGGGAAAGGAATGAGAAAAAAAATGAAATATGCAAATATGGCAATTACGGTATCTTATCTAAATCAATATATAAAAGAAAAAATAGCAAATGATGAATATTTAAATCATATATTAATAAAAGGAGAAATATCTAATTTTAAACATCATTATACTGGACATATGTATTTTACGCTAAAAGATGAAAAATCATTAGTAAAATGTATAATGTTTAAATCATATGCACAAAAATTAAACTTTACACCAAAAGATGGAATGAAGGTATTTATATTAGGAAGTGTATCAGTATTTGAAAGAGATGGAGTTTACCAAGTATATGCACAAGCCATGGAAGAAGAGGGTGTAGGTGATTTATATGCAAAATATCAAGAATTAAAAGAAAAATTAGAAAAAGAAGGATTATTTGATGAAATACATAAAAAACCTATTCCAGCAATGCCAAAAGTTATAGGGGTATTAACATCTCAGACTGGTTCTGTTATAAGAGATATAATAAATGTTTCAACAAGAAGAAATCCAAATGTATACATTAGATTGTTACCAGTAGCAGTACAAGGAGAAGGAGCAGCAGAAAAAATAGCAGATGGAATTAGATATATGAATGAAAATAACTTAGCTGATGTACTAATTTTAGCTAGAGGTGGTGGTTCATTAGAAGATTTATGGCCATTCAATGAAGAAATTGTTGCAAGAGCAATATATGCTTCAGAAATACCAATAATATCAGCAGTAGGACATGAAACAGACTTTTCAATATCAGATTTCGTTGCAGACTTAAGAGCTCCAACACCATCTGCTGCTGCAGAACTTGCAGTGCCAGATATTTATGAAGTAAAGCAAAAAATATTAGGATATCAAAATAGATTAAGAATATCTTTAATAAAAAAAGTAGAGCTTATGCAGATGAGATATGAAAAATGTATGGCAAGTAGTGTATTCAAAGAACCAACTAGAAAGATACAAGAACAATATTTAGTAATAGACCAATACATAAAAAAATTAGAGAATATAATAAAAACAAAATATGAAAAAGAAAAGTCAAACTTTGTTGAATTAACTGCAAAACTAGATGCATATAGTCCACTAAAAACACTTTTAAGAGGATATTCAATTACAGAAAAAGATGGTAAAATAGTAAAAAAAGTGGCAGAACTAAAATCAGGTGATGAAATATTAATAAGGTTAGCTGATGGAAAGAAGAATGCAATTGTCAGGGATTAGGAAGACAGGTTGAAAAATAATTACAATTTTGGCGTCGTCAAACTTCATTTGAAATTTAATCAACGTACAACAAGTACGCCTCATAAATTTCAAACTCGTTTTCCTTGCCAAAATTTAATTCTTTTCCAACCTAATAGAAGCATAAAAGGAAAGGAATGTGAGTAGAATGGAAAAAAATAAAAATTTTGAAGAGCAAATGGCAGAATTAGAAAAAATAGTAACAGAATTAGAAAAAGGAGATTTAAGTTTAGATGACTCAGTTGCAAAATTTGAAGAAGGTATTAAACTTTCAAAAGAGTGTAACAAGGTCTTAGAAGAGGCTGAAAAGAAAATTACAATTTTAGTTAATCAAGATGGAGATATGAAAGAAGAAAATTTTGATGCAGAAAATAACTAATAACTCAATCTAAAGAAAATTAAGAATAAAAGGGAGAGAAGTATGAACGATTTTATGACTTTTATACAAAATAAATACATATATATACCATTTTTATTATGGTTTTGTATACAATTATTTAAATTGATATATGACTTAGTAACAACTAAGAAATTTAATTTTAAAAGAATTTTAGGAGCAGGAGGAATGCCAAGTTCTCATTCAGCAGTTGTTGTAGGATTGGCGACATTAATTGGAAAATATGAAGGTGTAGGAACTCCTCTTTTTGCACTATCTTTTATTGTTGCATTTGTTGTAATGTATGATGCATGTGGTGTTAGAAGAGCAGCTGGAAAGCAAGCAGCATTGTTAAATAAATTAGTGGAAACACCAGGATTAACAGGAGTTCAAGTTTCAGAAAAGTTAGTTGAAGTATTAGGACATACACCAGTACAAGTATTTGTAGGAGCATTAATTGGATTAGTGGTAGGATTAATTGCGTAAAAGAAAGGGTGATTGTTATGACAGATATTGAAATTGCGAGAAATACAAAATTAGAAAAAATTGTAGATGTAGCTAAAAAAGTAGGAATTGAAGAAGACAATATAGAACAATACGGAAAATATAAAGCTAAAATCTCAAATGAAGTATATGAGAAAAGAAAAGAAAAAAAAGATGGAAAATTAATATTAGTTACAGCAATTAGTCCAACACCATTAGGTGAAGGAAAAACTACTATGTCAATAGCAATCGCTGATGGACTACAAAAAATAGGAAAAAAATCAATACTTGCATTAAGAGAACCTTCACTAGGACCTGTTTTTGGAATAAAAGGTGGAGCAACAGGTGGAGGAAAAGTACAAATAGCACCAATGGAAGATATAAATTTACATTTCACAGGTGATATCCATGCAATGACAGCAGCAAATAACCTATTATCTAGCCTAATTGATAATCATATCTATTTTGGAAATGAATTAGGTTTTGATAAAGTTGTATGGAAGAGATGTGTAGATTTAAATGATAGGCAATTAAGAGCAGTTGAAACAGGTTTATCTGGAGAAAAGAAAATAGTGCCACGTAGAGATTCATTTGATATAACTGTTGCATCTGAAATTATGGCAATTGTTTGCTTAGCAGAAAATATAGAAGATTTGAAAACAAGACTTGGAAATATTTTAGTTGGTTATAATAAAGAAGGAGAACCAATATATAGCAGACAATTAAATGCACAAGGTGCAATGGCAGTTCTTTTAAAAGATGCTATTAAACCTAACTTAGTACAAACTTTAGAACATACACCAGCAATTGTGCATGGTGGACCATTTGCAAATATAGCACATGGATGTAATAGTATTATTGCAACTAGAATGGCTTTAAAACTAGGAGATTATGTTATAACAGAAGCAGGATTTGGTGCAGATTTAGGAGCAGAGAAATTTCTAGATATTAAATGTAGAAAAGCAGGATTAAAACCAGATGCAGTAGTATTAGTTGCAACGATTAAAGCAATTAAATATCATGGTGGAGTAGAAAAAGATAAGATACAAGAAGAAAATCTAGAAGGACTAGAAAAAGGAATGGATAATCTATACAGACATATAGATAATCTAAAAAATAAATTTGGATTAAATGTTATAGTTGCACTAAATAGATATAATCAAGATACAGAAAGAGAGATTAAGTTTATAGAACAAAAATTGAATGAAAAAGGTGTTGAATTAAGTCTAGTTGAAGGATGGGCAAAAGGTGGAGAAGGTGCAACTGACATTGCAAATAAATTAGTAAATTTAACTGAACAAAAAGAAGATTTTAAGTATATGTATGATTTAGATGAAAGTATAAAATCTAAAATACAGAAAGTTGCAACTAAGATTTATAGAGCGAAAGATGTTGAATATTCAGAAGAAGCGAAAAAAGAAATTGAGAAAATAGAAAAATTAGGTTATGAGAATTTCCCAGTTTGTATTGCTAAAACACAATATTCTTTTTCAGATGATGCAAAAAACTTAGAATGTAAAGATGAATATAATATACATGTTAGAAATGTTGAGTTAAAAGCTGGTGCAGGATTTATAGTTGTTCTTGCAGGCAAAATTATGACTATGCCTGGACTTCCAAAGATACCTGCAGCAGAGAGTATTGATATAGATGAGAATGGTGAAATTGTGGGAATATTTTAAAAAACACCAACCAAACTCTTGTTTTATTTGAATTTATGTAGTATAATAATTGCAGTTATTTTTATAGCTGCTTTTATTTTATGGATGCAGAATAAGGAGGATTCAATGAATGATAAAATAGTGATAAAAGGTGCAAAAGAACATAATTTAAAAAATATAGATTTAGAAATAGCAAGAGACAAATTAGTAGTAATTACAGGACTTTCAGGTTCTGGAAAATCTAGTTTGGCATTTGACACATTATATGCAGAAGGACAAAGAAGATATGTAGAAAGCCTATCATCATATGCAAGACAATTCTTAGGATTAATGGAAAAACCAAATGTTGAAAGAATAGATGGATTATCACCTGCAATTTCAATTGACCAAAAAACTACATCAAAAAATCCTCGTTCAACAGTTGGAACAGTAACAGAAATATATGACTATATACGTCTTCTATATGCAAGAATTGGAGTACCATATTGTCCAAATTGTCATAAAAAAATAGAAAAACAATCAATTGACCAGATAATTGATAATATAATGACATTAGAAGAAGGAACAAGAATTCAAGTATTAGCACCAGTTGTAAGAGGAAGAAAGGGAGAGTTTACTAAACAGTTACAAGAATATCAAAAAGAAGGTTTTGTAAGAGTTAGAATAGATGGAGAAGTATATGAACTTTCTGATGATATAGAAATAGATAGAAAAAAGAAGCATAATGTAGAGCTTATAGTTGATAGATTAGTAATAAAACCAGATATAGTTAGTAGATTAACAGAATCAGTAGAAGTAGCTTTAAAACATGCAAATCAATTAGTTTTAATAGATATTGTAGGAAAAGAACCCAAATTATATAGTTGTAACTATGCATGTCCTGATTGTGGATTTAGTTTTCCAGAATTAACACCAAGAATGTTTTCATTCAATAATCCATTTGGAGCTTGTCCAACTTGTACAGGAATAGGATATTTAATGAAAATGGATGAAGATTTAATTGTGCCAGATAAAAACAAAACACTTTATGATGGTATAAAGGCATTTGGTTCAAGCACTATGAAAAAAGGCGACACAATGGCAAAAATGTATTTTGAAGCAATAGGAAAACATTATGGAATAGATATAAAAGGCAAAAAAATAAAAGATTTGCCTAGATGGTTTATGGAAAAGATTTTATATGGTACAGGTGATGAAGAAATTGACTTTGAATATTCATCTTATGCAGGTACAAGAAAATTTACAGCACCATTTGAAGGAGTATTGCCAACATTAGATAGACGTCATAGTGAGACAAAATCTCAAGGAATGAGAGATTTTTATGAAATGTATATGACAAATTCAGAATGTTATGATTGTCATGGAGCAAGATTAAAACCGGAAATTTTATCAATAAAAGTAGGAGATAAAAATATAAATGAATTAACAGAAATGTCAATTGATAAAATAAAGGCATATTTAAATAACTTAGAGCTAAACAAAACAGAAGCAATGATTTCAGAACTGATTTTGAAAGAAATAGACCAAAGATTGCAATTTTTAATGGATGTTGGATTGGAATATTTAACATTATCAAGAAATGCAGGAACACTATCAGGTGGAGAAGCTCAAAGAATCCGTTTAGCTACACAAATTGGTTCAGGTTTGACAGGAGTATTATATATCTTAGATGAACCAAGTATAGGGTTACATCAAAGAGATAATGATAAGTTATTAGCAACATTAAAGAAGTTAAGAGACTTAGGAAACACTTTACTTGTTGTAGAACATGATGAAGACACAATGTATGCAGCAGACCAAATAATTGATATTGGACCAGGTGCAGGAACACATGGTGGACAAGTTATGGCACAGCGGAACAGCTGAAGAAGTTAAACAAGTTGAGGATTCAGTAACAGGACAATATTTAAGTGGTAGAAAACAAATACCAGTACCTAAAAAAAGAAGAAAACATACAAAAACAAAAGTTATTGAAGTTCAAGGTGCAACAGAAAACAACTTGAAAAATATAAGTGTAAAATTTCCATTAGGAGTATTTAACTGCGTAACAGGAGTTTCAGGTTCAGGAAAATCAACACTTGTAAATGAAGTATTATATAAAACAATTGCAAAAGAATTAAATGGTTCAAATGAAAAACCAGGAAAATGTAAAGCAGTTAAAGGATTAAATAATATTGATAAAATAATAAATATAGACCAATCACCAATAGGAAGAACACCACGTTCAAATCCAGCAACATATACAGGAGTATTTGATTTTATAAGAGACCTTTTTGCAGCAACAGAAGAAGCAAAAGTTAGAGGATATCAAAAAGGAAGATTTAGTTTCAATGTTGCAGGAGGAAGATGTGAAAGTTGTAATGGTGACGGAGTTCATAAAATAGAAATGCACTTTTTACCGGACATTTATGTACCATGTGAAGTATGTAAAGGAAAAAGATATAACAGAGAAACATTAGAAGTAAAATATAAAGGAAAAACAATTGCAGATGTTTTAGATATGACAGTAGAAGAAGCATTAGAATTTTTTGATAAAGTGCCACGTATTAAACAAAAAATTCAAACATTATATGATGTAGGACTAAGTTATATTAAATTAGGACAACCATCAACAACATTATCAGGTGGAGAAGCACAAAGAGTAAAACTTGCAACAGAACTATCTAAAAAAGCAACAGGAAAAACATTATATATATTAGATGAACCAACAACAGGACTTCATATAGCAGATGTTCATAAATTAGTTGATATTTTGCAAAGATTAGTAGATACAGGAAACACAATAATTGTAATTGAACACAACTTAGACTTAATCAAAACATGTGACCACATAATAGATTTAGGACCAGAAGGTGGAGACAATGGTGGAGAAGTGGTTGCAGTTGGTACACCAGAGCAAATATGTAATAATGAAAGAAGTTATACAGGAAAATTTTTAAAGAAATATCTAAACAAATAGAATGCAGACAAGCTATAATTATAGCTTATCTGCATTTTGTAGTCATTTAGATAACAATATTAATTTTGACTGAACACAATCTGTTCCTGAAAAGCACACAATTTTTTCCTTTTGAGGATTAAGGATAATAGACAAAAAATCACCAAAACGTTTCACAAAGTCTTTGTGATTTTTAGTATCATTGATACTAAATCTAAAATCTGTATTCCCTGGATGACTATGTGCAAATCCAAGGAAACTGACATCTCCATATGAATCCTGATAAATATGGTCAGATTTGGATATGTTTTCATTTATAATTGAAACCTCATCCATAATTTGACTTAAACAGAAATCATCCATTGTAGCCATATTTCCAGCTCTATTGTATAAAATTGCTGGTATGACATATTTTACCAAAGAAATGCCATTGAAATTGTTTCCAATTAGTGCAGCCTGTTGCTCATACAAGTTACTAGGATGATATTCTCCATAATGAAAAATGTTAATTAAATCCTTCGTAGCTTGTGGTGTAAATATTACTGTTTTCTGTGGCTCAAATTTAGATGGTCTAATAGTTAAATGCTTCATTGTTCCATTTTTTTGAACTAGTGATGCAATAATACTATCATAGGTTACATCTTCAGAATTGACTGGATAAATTTTTCTTGAAAAAATTTCCTTGTAACAAAATTGTGGAATATTAGTTTCAAAATCAAAGGTGTGAAAACTATCTCCTTTGCAATAATCCCAATATTCACAATCTTCACACTGTTTGGCTCTTGTTCTATTAGGATTTCTGTAGAATTCGAAATTGTTTTTCCAAACTTGACAAAAATCATCTTTTAAAACATTGCCTTGTATCAATTCTTTTCTTCTTGGAATGTTAGGACATCCAAAAATATCGCCATTAGAAAGAACTGATGCAATATGAATTCCAGTATAGCAGGCAAATTTCTTGCCAGTAGGATCTAAACTGCTTTCAGTATTACCAAAGTAATGAGTACAACTCCAGACCACAGGAAGTGGGGAAGTAGAATGCTTTTTCATAAAGTCAAAAAGGAAAAAATAATCTTCTTGATTTAGCATTAAATCTTCATTGTCTTTGGCTCTACCAATAGGATCAACACCACTAATTCTTAGTGAGTCAATTTCCAACATACTTAATAAGCGATAAACCTCTGGTAATTCATAAATGTTATTTTTAGTTGCTATGAAAGTAACCTGAATGTGTTCAATAAAATTACTCTTTTTAAGTTTTTCAATTGCAGAAATAATTTTATCAAAAGAACCAGGTACATGTCTAAATTCTTCATGAGTCTTTTTCATTCCATCAAGACTAATTGTAATTGTTGACATGTGTGTTTCTTTCATTTTTCTTATAACATCATCTGTTATTAACATACCATTAGTTACTAATCCCCATTTAAAGCCAAGACTGTCTGCATATCCAGTAATTTCAAACAAATCTTTTCTCATAAGAGGTTCGCCACCTGTGATGTTAAGCATAATAGTTTTTGTACCAAAATTTTTAGCTACATCATCAAGTACTTTTTTGAATGTTTCAGGAGACAATTCATCCTTTTTACTAGCATTGCATCTACTACCGCAATGGTCGCAAAGTGCATTACATCTGCTAGTTACTTCAAAAAAGAGAGTATGCAATGGATATTTACAAGTTGAGTAATTTTCCATTAAGTTCTCCTTTCAATTAATCAGGTTCAGAAATAGAACCAGTTGTTACTGAACTATCATCATCTGAATAACTCTCAGCCTGATTGATTGCATCCTCAACACTTTGTGCCATAGGACAACCATATAAGCATCTCATAGAAAAGAGATCTCTATATATAGGTCTAGGCTCTGGTTCTCCAGGCACGATGATGATACCACTTCCTTCTTTAATTCCTAATTCTTGTAATGAACGATATTCATTAGTACAGATTTCCTTTCCACTACCATTATCATCAAGATAAACTTTGGTAGTAAGATAGGAATTACGATAAGAAGAAATATACCCTAAGTCTCTAAGTTGAGCTTTAAGTTGAACTTCATCGATATCCATTGGAATTGATACTTGAGTTGCTCTTTGCCGATCAACAGTTACATACACTTTAATAAGTTTTCTTTTTGTCATAATAATTTATCCTTTCATAATACAAAAGAGTCTACTTGTTACTAAAAAACTACCCTCCTTTCAATATTATTGCAAATTGTTTTTGGAATTTCAGAATTTATTATATCTTTCATCAGATTTAGAAGATATATAACTTTTGTCATCTTCTTCATCAAATTTATGGTATCTTATTTCATGGTTATCGCTTTTTAAACAGATGCAAATTCCATGTATAACCATAAATAATCCTTCTGTTACTAGGCCGACCAATATGGGAAGCATTAACATTGCAAGCCAGTTTAAGTTGGGCCGAAACCAAAACATAGCCAAGAAAGTAACAAAAAATCCAATTCCAAAAAACAAATCTGGCAGCCAGTCTAATTTTTTAAAACTAGCATTCTGAAATACATTAATTAATGATAGTTTCATAATATATACCTCCTTATATTAAGTTATGTCAATTATATATTGGATTTTATTATTTTTCAAGTAAAATAGTGAATAAAACTAAGAAAACTATTTAAATTTAAAAAAATACACATAAAAATTCACCTTTTTGTAAATAATAAATAAAAATTTTGATTAATTAGATTTAAAGGTCCGTCCCCGAATCCCTAAAAACAGGGATTTTTAGGACCGTCCCTTGAATCCCTGTTTAGGAGGAATGAGTGTATGTATAATTTTAGAACAGATTTAGCATCTGAAAGAAGAGACTTATATCAAAAAGCAAATAATATTGAAAATCAAATTGATGGAATTGAGAGTGAACAAGAAGATGTAAATGAAAATATAAAGATTGAAAGAGTAAAAATAACAAATGGGAATGGTGAAAAAGCAATAGGAAAACCAATAGGAACATATGTAACTATTGATATTAAAAAATTAAAAATTGCACAAGAAGATGAGATACAAAAAGCATCAGAGACATTAACAAATGAGCTAAGAAAATTGATTGATGTGCATATAGACAAACAAGGAGAAATTTTAGTAGTAGGACTTGGAAATGTCTATGTAACACCAGATAGTTTAGGCCCTAAAGTTATTAATGAAATTGATGTTACAAGGCATTTAATAAATTATTTACCACAATATGTAGAAGAAGGAACTAGAATGGTAAGTGCAATAGCACCAGGTGTTTTAGGTACAACAGGAATAGAAACTGTTGAAATTTTAAAAGGTGTAGTTGATAATATAAAACCAAAACTTTTAATTGTAATTGATGCCTTAGCTTCAAGAAGTATTGAAAGAATCAGTAGTACAGTTCAACTTTCAGATACAGGGATTGTACCAGGTGCAGGAGTTGGAAATACAAGAAGTGAAATTAGTCAAAATTCATTAGGAATACCAGTTATTGCGATTGGAATACCAACAGTTGTAGAAACAGCAGTATTAGTAAATGATTCACTTGATTTGTTTATAACTAAATTGCAAGATGAGGCAAAATCAAATGATTATTTAAATGAATTAAAAGAACAAGATAATTATGAAGAAATAAAAGAAGCTTTAAACCCTAAAGAATATAACTTGATAGTAACCCCAAAAGAAATTGATGATTTGATTGAAAATATGAAAGATGTTGTTGCAAGAGGAATTAATTTTGCAATGTAATATAGGAAGAAAAAGATATATTTATATATTTAGAAGTAAATATATCTTTTACTAATTTTAATAATACTATGAATTGTAGAAAAATATTTTATTAAATTATTGAAATAGCGTTTTTCTATTGTTATAATAATAGCAAAAGTAGGAGAAGTAGTAAAACTAAAGAAAAAGGGGGAAATATAATGTTAATAAACAAAAGTAAAGAAAATAAAGAACAAGAAAATAAAATAGTAGAAACGAGAACAATTGAACAATTATTAAGAGATTTGAGACAAGAAAAAAATTGGTCTTATTGGAATGTGGTAGATGAATTAACAAGAAAAGGGATTATATTAAATGAGAAAACAATAAAGAAGTGGGAATATGGATTGGAATATCCAGATTTAGATGTAATATATAAATTGTCAGAAATCTATTTAGTACCAAGTGAAAATTTTGTAATTGCAAAGAATAATAGTTTTAAAGAAGGTTATGAAACTATACATATGGAATTTATAAAAAGAATTTGTTATATAACAGGAATTTCTCTTAAAGCTGGGTATATAGCTATGTATGTATTTATAGGATTAGCTTTAATATGGGCATTGTTATTTTTTGTTGGTAAATGCAATGAATATTTATTGGTTAGAAGTATAATGAATTAATTAAATAAATAAAATAAAAAATATTGCAAAAAGAAAATGGTTATTATATAATTCAATTAATATTAAATTTAGTAAATAAAAGGAGGAAAAGATATGGAAGAAAAAGAAAAGAAACAAGAGGAAGTAAAAAAATCAACAGAAGGAACAAATAATACTGTAAAAGAAACAAAAAGTACTGAAAAAAAGACTAATGCAAAAAGGAACGACACAAGTAAACAAGAAGGAGACAAGAAAAAAGAGAATAGTAAAGTAAAAGGAAAAGTAACTGTTGAAGGTAAGAAATCAAAAAAAGCGCCAATAATAACAGCAATTGTAATCATAGCTATCATAATTTTAGCCATTGTATTATATGTAGTATTTGCAAATGGACCAAAAGGTGTAGTTGAAGGAATGTTTAATGCACTAAAAAATGGTGATTATGATAAAGTAAACGAATATATTAATTATAATGAAGTAATATCATCATCAGATATACTTGACAGTGAGAGTTTAGATGAAGAAACAATGAATCTATTATTTGAAAAACTAAGTTGGAAAATTACTGAAACTACTAAAGAAGAAAATACTGCAAGTGTAACTGTTGAAGTAACAAATAAAAATTTTAGAACAATAATTGCAAATTATATGCAAAATGCATTAAGAGTAGCATTTAGTGGACAAGAATTAAGTGATGCAGAAATGGAAAATTATTTACTAGAAGAACTAAGAAATGAAGATGTAGAAACAACTACTACAACACAAACTATTAATTTAACAAAACAAGATGGAAAATGGGTAATTAATACAACAGACACAAATTTAATAGATATATTATTACCTGGATTAAATGAAGCAGTAAATTCATTAAGCTAATAATGTTAAATATTAAAAAAAGATAAGTATATCTAGAAGTTTTAAGACTTCTTAGGTATACTTATTTTTGAATTCTTTAATATATTATCAATATTAGAATTTTTATAAAACTCACAAATATTACAATCAGTACATAAATTAACTCTATTTTCAAATACTAATTCTAAGGTTTGTATAAATTCATCAATCGTATTATCAATCAAGTGAATATAAATCTTTTTCGGAACTAAATTCAATAATGAATTTAAAGTAAAATCATTTGAAGAAAAAGAAATATCACTTAAATATTTAGCATTAAAAATATCACTATCTGGAGCAATAATGTTTTTATCCTTGTCTAATAAAATTGATTCTGATGAAGAATATATCAAATGTACAAGTTCACATTTAGAATCTTGAGAATTTATATATAATTTAAGCAAAGATACAAATTCAAGATATTCTTTTTCAATTAAAAAGTGATTTACAGCATTATTTACAGTATCATCTAATATTGAAAAATATTCTTTAAGCCTAAAATAAATAAAACCATCTAAATAAAGAACTTTATTATCATTAATAAAATCATAAAAGCCATTATATAATATTTGAAATTTCTTATCAAAACAATTAATATAGTCATCTGCGAAAATATCAAAACAGAAAGAAAGAATTTGTTCTCTTTCTTGGCTATTAAAATAAAAATAATTTTGCAATAAGATACGTTTCAAAAAATCTTCTTCTAATTCATCTATTACTAAAAAAGAAAGGATAGAAGAGATTTTGGAATAAAAAGAGGGAAAATCATTACCTACATAGTGTATTATAATATTTTTATAATGTTTAAATTGATTTTCGGAAAAAAATATATTTTCTAACTTGCTATATTTTAATTCATTTAATAGATACGAAATAATGTTAGAATCATTTGTTTTAATGCATAGTGACTTCATAAAAATCCCCTTTCTAATAAATTTAGTATCTACTAAATGTAAAAAACTTATACATTATAATATGCTAAATTATTAAAAAGGTGTCGCGTTAGGGACGTTTCTGTTTGAGACAAAATGTCCATTTTGGGACACATCTATACAATAAAAAAGAGAACTGTCCCAAATGAGACAAAATGTCTCATTTGGAAACGTCCCCAATAAGACATTATCCATAAATTCTATAATCTATATCTGGAAAAACACAATCTTTTTTAGATATGTCTTTCAAAAATTCTTCATCAATTTCATTATCTTTTATTTGATAATATAACTTAGTAAATCTTCCAATATGGTCTTTGATTCTTTTTTTAGCATAATCGACCATAGTACCATTTGTTATAATAAATAACCAGTCACTACTTTGAGCAAGTAATAATTCTCTAGCACATTGATTTAAAGCTTTTTTCTTTAATCCTTTAGCATTTGGATAAAGATTTGCAAGTTCACACATTCTGTCACCTGCAACATGTAAATGTCTATGCACATAGTCATTTGTTTGATTTAGCCAGACTTCGCTATATCCATTAGCACCCCAGCTAGAACGACAAGGAGTTGCAACCTGCATATTTGGATATTTATCTATAAATTCTGAAGGTGTAATTAATTCGAAATTACAATCATCATAATAAATTTTCTTAAATAAAATATATAACCAATATGGACCTTCATACCACCAATGTCCATAAAGTTCAGCATCATAAGGGCAAAGGATAATTGGAGGTGTATCCATATGTTTTGATAAATTTTCAATTTGAGCATTTCTACTATCGAAGAAGTGACCTGCTTGTCTTTCGGCAGAATCTTTTGCCCATTGAAGATTATAGTAATCTTTGAATTCAGTTTTTCCAGTAATTCTATAATATTTAATACCAGTATGAACACGTACACCATTATGTGCAATATATGGTTTTATATAATCATAATCAGCATCATAACCAATATCACGGTAAAATTCTCTATAATTAAAATCTCCTGGATAACCATTTATAGAACTCCAAACTTGTCTTGAAGATTCCATATCACGTCCAAATGCAACTACTCCTTGTGGAGATACAATTGGAGCAAATGTGCCATAAACTGGAGTTGGGTCTGCATATAAAATACCATGTGTTTCAGTAATAATATAATCTATACCAAATTCTTTTAAATATTTGTCTGCTTCAGGAACATATCCACATTCAGGAAGCCAAATTCCACGAGGTTTTCTTCCAAAATATCTTTCATATGTTTGGACTCCAACAGCTATTTGAGCTTTAACAGTTTTTTCATTAACATATAAAATTGGAAAATAACCATGTGTAGCTCCACATGTAATAATTTCCAAAACTCCAATGTCTTGAAAATGCTTAAAAGCTTCTATTAGATTACATTTATAAACATCTTTAAATAAATGTAAATCATTCGAATATCTATCAAAATAGTAATGAGAAAGCTTATTTAGTCTCTCATCACCAGCAGTTCTTTTGATTTCTTTTTCAGATAATTCAATAAGTTGTTTCAAATATTTTATATATTTTTTTTGTAATAATTTATTATCTAACATTGAAAGTAGAGGAGGAGTCATAGACATTGTAATTCTGAAATTAACACCTTCATCTACTAATTTTTGAAAATTTGTTAATAATGGAATATAAGTTTCAGAAATTGCCTCATATAACCATGATTCCTCTAAATAATCATCACTTTCTGGATGATGTATAAAAGGAAGATGAGCGTGTAAAACAAAACTTACATAACCTTTTTTCTCTTGCATTATAAAAGCTCCTTTCGTGATGAAGGATTTCCAGAAGATGGATTAGATAAATCATATAATTCTTCTATATTTTCATTTTGATAAAGTTCTTTATATAAATCATAAATATTATAAATTTTGCCCATATTCCTAATAAATGAAATAGAAGAAATAGGTTTTGAAACTTGTTCTCCTGTTTTTACATTTTTAAAATAAACCATTTTTTGTTCTTTATTAAATAAAATGTGGTCATTAGGTGATTCTATTTCATTAGAAGTAGAAACATAAAAATAATTATCTTGAATTTCTTGTGTTTTAGTTATTGGTCTTCTTCCTAATTCAATACGATAATCACATTTACTATCTGCAACATTTAAATACCAGCTGTTTGCAAAATCATTTATTTCAACTTCAAAGCTATAACCAATTGTATCATTATGAACAATTAATACAGGGCGAGTATTTTCAAAGAAATGTTCTCCGTATTTTTTTTCAAAATTTTTTCTATCTTTATCTGATATATCCCAATAAATAAATAGATTTGTAGGAGTTTGTGCCAATACTTTTACAACTGTTTGATTATACCTATATGGCAAATCATAATATTCAACAATTTCAACTTTTTCTTCTTTGCTAGAAGCTTTTTTAGTAGAAGTTTTCTTTCTAGTAGTTGATGTTTTTTTAGTAGTAGTTGCTTTTTTTCTAGTAGAAGCTGTTGATGCTTTCTTTTTAGTACCTGAAGTGGCAGTTGTAGTTTTCTTTTTTGTACTAGCAGTTTTACTTTTTGTTGCTTTACTAGAAGATGTAGAAGCTTTTTTAGTAGTAGATGTGCTTTTCTTTGTAGTACTACTTTTTTTTGCAGTAGAAGTTGCTTTTTTAGGCGTTTTAGCAGCTTTTTTAGTTGTAGTTTTTTCTATATTTTCTTCATTTTTTAATTCTAAATCATTTTGTTCTTTTGTTTTTCTTGGCATTTGATATCCTCCTATGTAATCTCATAATATTTCTTTCTTATATTATAATAAAACAAAAATAAATTCAAGAGTAAAATGTAATTTTTTGAAGTTTTTTGCAATTATTTGAATAAGCCGAATAAAAAATAGAATTTCTAAAACTTGGTAATAAAAATATAAAGATAAGTTAAAGTGGAACTACAAAAATTTTATAATGAAAAAATAATAAAAATTGACTAAATATTTAATTAATTTGTTTTTTAAAATCTTGAATAAAATCACCTAAAATTTCTTCAATTGGAACTTTAAAAACATATGACAAAGCATATAGTTCATAATCTTTTAAAATACGTTTGCCTTTTTCTAATTTGTGTAATGAAGGTTTTGATATATCAATTCCAACTAAAGCTAATTTCGTAGATAAATCCGTAAGAGATAAGTGATTTTTTTTCTCTTAACTCCTTAATTTTATTGCTAGAAACATTTAAATGATTATTAAATTTTGTACATTGATACATTTTAAAATCCTTTCACATTTTTTAAAATTTTATAGTATTTTAAGAAACGGTCGTATACACTGGAGAGACGAAAAATTTGACCGCTTGTACTAGTTGCAAAAAAATGAAATAAAATATATAATACAAATACAAAATTTAAGTCATGTACAATGGCTTTATCTTTGTACGTAAGGAGGAGAATTCTTTTGGTTATAGACAAAGTAAAAAAAGTAAATGAAGCTGAAAAGAGTAATGTTAGAAATGAAAAAGCAGCTGACATGATGATTGGAAAATGGGTTAAATGTGATGCATGTAAAGAAATAATATATAAAGATGAATTACATGCAAATTTAAGTGTATGTCCTAATTGTGGTAAACATTTCAGATTATCTGCAAGAAGAAGAATTAAACAAATAGCAGATGAAGGTACATTTAAAGAAATAGGAAAAGATATATTAACAAAAGACCCATTAGAATTTAAAGGCTATATGAAAAAAGTTGAAGGATTAAGAGAAAAAACTAAAATTGATGAAGCAGTAAAATGCGGAATATGTGAAATTGAAGGAGAAAAAGCAGTTTTAGGAGTTATGGATGGTAATTTCCTAATGGGAAGTATGGGAGAAGCAGTAGGAGAAAGAATTACTTTAGCAATTGAAACAGCAATTAAGAAAAAGTTACCATTAGTAATGTTTTGCGTATCTGGTGGAGCTAGAATGCAGGAGGGAATAATATCTTTAATGCAAATGGCAAAAACCTCAAGTGCTATTGCAAAACTAAACAAAGCAGGGCTTTTATATATTTCAGTTTTGACAGACCCAACAACTGGTGGTGTAACTGCAAGTTTTGCAAGTTTAGGAGACATTATTTTAGCAGAACCTAAAGCATTAATTGGATTTGCAGGACCAAGAGTTATAGAGCAAACAATAAAGCAAAAACTTCCAGAAGGTTTTCAACGTTCAGAATTTTTATTGGAACATGGATTTATTGATAAAATTGTTGAAAGAAAAGACATGAAAGAAACAATTGCAGAATTAATAAGATTACATACAAATTAAAAATAAGGAAAGGAGAATAAAAATGCCAAAAATAACTGCATGGGAAAAGGTACAACTAGCAAGACAACTAGAAAGACCAAAAGCTCTTGATTATATAAATAACTTATTTGATGAATTCATAGAGTTACATGGTGACAGAAATTTTGCTGATGATAAATCTATAATTGGTGGAATTGCTACTCTTGATGGAAAGCCTGTAACTGTTATTGGAGAACAGAAAGGTAAAAATGCTAAAGAAAACTTGGAAAGAAATTTTGGAATGCCAAATCCTGAAGGATATAGAAAAGCTTTAAGATTAATGAAACAAGCTGAAAAGTTTAATAGACCTATTATAACATTTATTGATACACCAGGAGCCTATCCAGGAATAGGTGCAGAAGAAAGAGGACAAGGTGAAGCTATAGCTAGAAATATAATGGAAATGTCACAATTAGAAGTTCCTATTATATGTATAGTTATAGGAGAAGGTTCAAGTGGTGGAGCTTTAGCAATTGGTGTTGGAGATAAAGTGGTTATGCTTGAAAATTCAATTTATTCAATATTATCACCAGAAGGCTTTGCAAGTATTTTATATAAAGATTCAAGTAAGGCAAAAGAAGCAGCAGAAGATATGAAAGCAACAGCAGAAGACTTGAAAAAGTTCGGCATTATTGATGATATTATTAAAGAGCCAAAAGATGGCGTGCAAAATGATTTTGATAAAGTTATTAAAGAAATTAAGAAATATTTGATTAAAAATATTGATGAATTAGAAAAAATACCAAAGAAAAAGTTGGTTGAACAAAGATATCAAAAATTTAGAAATATGTAAAAGTTTTATATTGCTAGAATATTATCTTATTATATAAAGAATGTTGCTTCAATCGCACTCGCCTTATGAAAGGCTCGTTTGGTCGCTACGCGGTACTGCAAAATTATTTAAGATAATATTCTAGCAAATAAATAAATATAGCTAGTAAATAAAAAATAAATTAAATGGAGGTTTGTAAAATGATTTTAAAAGGTAAGAAAGTAGTAATTATGGGAGTAAGAAACAAATGGAGTATAGCATGGGGAGCAGTACAATCTGCTCATGAACAAGGAGCAGAAGTTATTTGTACTTGTTCAGCAGATAGTGTAGAAAAGGTTAAAGATTTAGTTAAAGATATGCCTGGAACAAGTGTATATGTATGTAATGATGTAGGTTTAGATGAAGACATAGATAAATGCTTAGAAGAAATTAAAAAAGACCATGGTAAAATTGATGGTATTTTACATGCAATAGCACATGCAAATACAGAAGATTTGAGAAATGACTTTATATTAACATCAAGAGACGGATATGCACATGCTCAAGATGTAAGCGCATATTCTTTAGTTGCAATTGTTAGAATGGCAAGAGAAAAAGAAATGTTAAATGAAGGTGCAAGTATTGTTGCATATACATATTTTGGTTCAGAAAAAGCGGTAGAAGGATATAATGTGATGGGTGTTGCAAAAGCAGCATTAGAAGCAAGCATTAGATACCTATCTAGAGATTTAGGAAAAGACGGATATAGAATTAATGGAATATCAGCTGGACCTATTAAAACATTATCTGCTAAAGGAATTAAAGATTTCGGAAGCATTTTAGATATTGTAGAAGAAAGAGCACCATTACATAGAAATGTTACAATTAACCAAGTTGGTGATAGTACAGCATTTTTATTTAGTGATTTATCTAGTGCTATAACAGGTGAAATAATACATGTTGATAATGGGTTCTCTATTGTTGGGGTGTAGAATTGAAAAATAAAAATTGATATAGTAAGAAGTTCTACTTATATTAAGTAGGACTTTTTTTTGGTATAAAAAAATTAAATAAATCGCAAGTTTCGACAAACTTTTTAAAAATGTTATGATATCATATTTAAAATTTTCTAATTGCAATTATTAAATTTAAAAAATATTTATATTCTATATATTAATATTCAAAAGTTTAAATCAAAATTTTCAAGAAAAATATTAATGTAATTTTTGTAAATAAAAAATTAAGTTCAATTTAAAATTCTATCTATCAGATTACCGATAAGTAAAAATTTATTTTAAAATTACATCAAACATATTGAAAAACAAAAAAAAATGTGATACCATAAGGAGGAAAATGAAATATGATAAATGAACAAGAAGCAAACTTAAAAAAATTACCATTAACAAGTGATTATGTATTTAAAAGAATATTTGGACAAGAAGAAAACAAAGAAGCATTAAAAGATTTTTTAGAAAGCATACTAAAGATAAAAATAGAAAAAGTTGAAATAAATAACCCTGAGATACCAAAAGATTTTTATGATAGTAAATATGGAATGCTTGATTTAAAAGTAACACTTGATAATCAAATAATTGTTAATGTCGAAATGCAGGTGCAAAATCAGCATAATATTGAGCAAAGAAGTACATATTATATGACAAGTGTATATTCACAACAAATAGGAGAAAGTGAGCCATATACAAATTGTAAAAAAGTAATAGTAATTAATATTCTGAATTTTAATTATTATAGAAGAAACAGTTATCATTCAATAGCAAGGATGAAATTTGAAAAAAATAATCAAGAAGAATATGTAGATATGGGTTATAAAAATGAAGATGAATATGCAACAGATTATATAGAAATGCATATTATAGAATTGCAAAAATTTAAAAAGAAAAATCCAAAGATAGATACGAAATTAGAGCAATGGTTATGGTTATTTATTGGAGGCGAAGAAGAAAAAATGAGAAGAATAAGTAAGAAAAATAGAGAAATAGAAAAGATAAACAGAAAATTAGCATCAATGAGCTTAAGCAGAGAAGAAAGAAATAATTATGAATTTAGAAAAAAGGCAATATTAGATGAAGTATCTGCAATAGATTATGCAACTAAAAAAGGTTTAGCTCAAGGAATAGAACAAGGAATTGAGCAGGGAAAAGAGCAAGGTATAAAAGAAAGCGCGCAAAGTATAGCTAAAGAAATGCTAAAGAAAAATATGGATATAAATCTAATTATGGAATTAACAAAATTGACGAAAGAAGAGATAGAAAAAATAAAAAAAGATATCTAAGGTAGAAACTCTAAGTTTTTACCTTTTTTTAAAAAATCCTAAAAAAGCCTTTAAAAAAAACACAAAATAGTATAAAATATTATAAAATTTAATTTTAGGAGAGGAATATGAACAAAAAATGGCAAATATATGAAATAGATGAAAACAAAATACAAGAAATATCGCAAAAATACAATTTAAACAAATTATTATCAACAATACTAGCAAATAGAAATATAATAAATGAAAAAGACATAAAACAATTCTTAAGCCCAACAAGAAAAGACTTTCATGACCCATTTTTAATACATGATATGGAAAAAGCAGTAGAAAGAATAATAAAAGCCATAGAAGAACAAGAAAAAGTGACAATATATGGAGACTATGATGTAGATGGGATTACGAGTATAACAGTATTAAAAAGCTATTTAAGTGATAGAGGACTAGAAGTTGAAACATACATACCCAATAGACTAAATGAAGGGTATGGATTGAACAAAGAAGCGATTGAAAAAATACATAATAATGGATGTCAGTTAATGATAACAGTAGATTGTGGAATTTCAGGGATAGAAGAAATTGAATATGCAAATTCACTTGGGATAGAAACAATTGTAACAGACCATCATGAGCCAGGAAATGACTTACCAAAAGCATTTGCGGTAATAGATAATAAAAGAAAAGATAGTAACTATCCATTTAGAGAACTTGCTGGAGTTGGTGTAGTTTTTAAACTTATTCAAGCAATTTCAATTAAGTTAGGATTAGCTGAAGAAGAATATCTAAAATATTTAGATATAGTTTGTATTGGTACAATATCAGATATAGTACCTTTAGTTGATGAAAACAGAGTAATTACAAAACTTGGATTAATGTTAGTTAGACAAACTAAAAATATAGGATTAAAAGCAATTCTAAAAACTTCAGGATATAACAAAATTGATTCAAATACAATATCCTTTGGTGTTGCACCACGAATCAATGCATGTGGAAGAATGGGAGTTGCAGAAGAAGCTCTAGAGTTATTCTTATCAAAGAATGTTAATCATGTAATGGAATTAGCCAGAAAACTAAATGACCATAACAGAGTAAGACAAGAAACAGAAAAATCAATATTTGAAGAAGCATTAAAACAAATTCAAGAAAAACATTTAGATGAAAACAACACAATAGTTGTAGGTGGTGAAAATTGGCATCATGGAGTAATTGGAATAGTATCTTCAAAAATTACAGAAATGTATTTTAAACCTAGCATCTTATTAAGTTTTGAAGGTGATGATTTAGGAAAAGGCTCTGGAAGAAGTATACCAGGATTTGATTTACATGATGCATTGATGAAATGTGAAGACTGCATTGAAAAATTTGGCGGACATAGTATGGCTATTGGAATTACTGTTAAAAGAGAAAATCTTGAAAAACTTAAACAGGAATTAGAAAATATCGCTATTGAAGAAAAAATTGATGAAATAGTACCAATCATAAAAATAGATGCGAGAATAAACTTATCAGAAGTAAATAAAGAAATGGTAGAAAGTCTAAAAGAATTAGAACCGTTTGGAGAAGGTAATAAAATGCCTATATTTGCATTTAAAAATTTAAAAATAGATTCAATAAGAGCTTTATCAGAAGGAAAACATTTAAAACTAACATTAAAAGATAATAATACAATTGTTAGTGCTATTGGATTTAATATGGGTGAACTTGCACAAGATTATCGAATTGGTGATAAAATAGATGTTGTAGGTACTTTGGAAATTAATAGTTTTAATGGTACAGATAGTATTCAGATAAATATGAAGGATTTGATGAAATCTTTATAGAGAGTAAGAGGGGTGTGAATTATCAATGGAAAACAAAGAAATAACAATACAAGACGTAATAAGTAAAAGAAAACAACATTCAAGAAGAGTAGACACAAAACTAATAATGAAAGCATATAACTTAGCGAATGAAAAACATAAAGACCAAAAAAGAAGTTCAGGTGAACCATACATAATTCACCCTCTTAATGTTGCATATATATTAGCAGATATAGGACTAGATGAAAGTACAATATCAGCAGCATTACTACATGACGTAGTAGAAGACACAGATGTAACAGATGAACAACTAAGAAAAGAATTTGGTAATGAAATAGCTGATATGGTTGCAGGAGTAACAAAACTTAGTAATATACAATTTGCATCTGTTGAAGAGCAGCAAGCAGAAGACTATAGAAAAATGTTTCTTGCAATGGGAAAAGATATAAGAGTAATACTTATAAAACTTGCAGATAGACTTCATAATATGCGAACATTAAAATTTTTAAGAAGAGATAGACAAATCGCAAATGCAAAAGAAACGATGGAACTATATGCACCACTTGCAAATAGATTAGGTTTGTATTCATTAAAATGGGAGTTAGAAGATTTATCATTTAAATATTTAGAACCCGAAGAATATCATGAATTAGTAGAAGGAATAAATAAGAAGAGAGAAGAAAGACTACAATTCATTGAAAAAATAATGGATGATATTAGAGTAGAATTAAAGAAACAAAAAATAGATGCAGAAGTAACAGGAAGAGCAAAACATTTATATAGTATATATAGAAAAATGAAAAGAGACAATAAAACACTAGACCAGATATATGACTTATTTGCCCTTAGAATATTAGTAAACTCTATTAAAGACTGTTATGCTGCATTAGGTGTAGTACATGAAATGTATAATCCAATGCCAGGAAGATTTAAAGACTATATAGCAGTTCCAAAACCTAATATGTATCAATCAATTCATACAACATTATTAGGAGATAAAGGAACACCATTTGAAGTACAAATACGTACATGGGATATGCATAGAGTAGCAGAATACGGAATTGCAGCGCATTGGGCATATAAAGAAGCAAGTTACTTTGGAAAGAAACAAGCAGTAAAAGTAGAAGAAGATAAGCTTGCCTGGCTTAGAGAAACATTAGAATGGCAAAGTGAAATGCAAGACCCACAAGAATTTCTAAATACATTAAAAACAGAACTATTTGAAGATGAAGTATATGTATTTACTCCAAAAGGTGCAATAAAAGTTTTACCAAGAGGAGCAACACCGATAGACTTTGCATATACAATTCATGCTGAAATTGGTAATCGAATGACAGGATGTAAAATAAATAGCAAAATGATGCCTATAATCACACCACTTCAAAGTGGAGATATAGTAGAAATAATCACATCAGACAATTCAAAAGGACCAAGTAGAGATTGGCTTAAATTTGTAAAAAGTTCAACAGCTAAAAATAGAATTAAAAGTTGGTTTAAAAAAGCACAAAAAACGGAAAATATAGAAAAAGGAAAAGATTTAATAGAAAAAGAAGTAAAAAGAATTGGATTTTCTCATAGTGATTTATTTAAACCAGAATATATTGACCCAATGCTTGAAAAATATAAATATAAGAACTTAGATGAGATGTATGCAGCAGTTGGATTTGGTGCGAATTCAGCAGTAAAAGTAATTGCAAGAATGTTACAAGAATATAGAAAAGAACATCAAGAAGAAGACATTGAAAAGAAATTAGAAGAACTAAAACAAGCAAGACATAGAAGACCAAAACCATCAAGTTCAGGAGTAATTGTAAAAGGAATAGACAACTGTTTAGTAAAATTATCAAAGTGTTGTAATCCAGTACCAGGAGATGAAATAGTAGGATATATAACAAAAGGTAGAGGAGTATCAGTACATAGAAAAGATTGTTACAATGTTAAAGACCTTTTGTCAGAAGAAAATAGAATGATTGATGTAGAATGGTACAATGAAAATGTAGAAACATCATATCAAGTAGAGGTAGAAATATATTCAAATGATAGAAGCGGTCTATTAGTAGATATATTAAAACAAATAGGAACAACAAAAGCAAAAATTTTAGGAGTAAACACTAAAACAACAAAAGAAAGAATAGCTATAATGAACATTACATTAGAAGTTGAAAACTTAGATGAATTAAACAAAGCACAAAAAGCAATAAGAAAAGTTGATAGCGTATATGAGGTTAGGAGGAAAAAATAAACAAATGATTTTAAAAGAATTAAAGATTACAACTTGGATAGGTGACCCAACAAATTGTTATATAATAGTAGATGAAGAATCAAAAGAAGCAATGGTTATAGACCCAGCAGGTGATGTTGATAAAATAGCAGAACTATTAGATATATTACAAGGAAAATTAAAATATATTTATTTGACTCATTGTCATGGTGACCATATTTTAGGTGTAAATGATTTAAAAAATAGATGGGGAGGAAAAATTCTAATTCACAGATATGATGCAGAAGGTTTAAATGATAAAAATATTAATTTATCTGGAGTAATAGATATTCCTGAAATAGAATTAGAAGCAGACTCAAGAGTTGATGACAATGATTTGATACATTTAGGAAACTTAGAGTTTAGAGTAATACATACACCAGGACATACAATAGGTGGAACATCTCTATATTGTGAAAAGGAAAATTGCCTATTTTCTGGTGACACCTTATTTAGAGGTACTTGGGGAAGAACTGATATACCAACAGCAAATAGAGAAGAAATAATAGCATCTATTATGAATAAATTAATGACTTTACCAGATGAAACAATAGTATACCCAGGTCATGGAATGATGACTAAGATTAAAGAAGAAAAGCCAATTTATTTGGAATTAAGACCAAAGTTGTATTAAAATTAAAAGAATAGTACATTGAAAAGATAAAAATACTTGAATTTTACATAAAAACAGTGTATAATACGCATGTAACTTAAAGAAGTTCATAAGAAAGGAGTTTTTGTTATATGTTACCATTGATAGAAGTATTCGAAGAAGTTAAAAAACGGAACTATGATATTAACTTCAGATCGAGAGGATATTTAGAAATATCAAAAAAAGGAATTGTTATTTTACAATGTAGTTTCTGGTATGAAAAAGGGAAAGACATTAGAGATGTCCCTGGAAAAATAGATTTGCCAGATAAACAAAAAATAAGATTTGAAAAAATGGATGATATTTATTTTCTTGAAGACCATAGATTAGCTATAGTTTTTGAAGATAGAAAAAATAAAAAACAAATTCTAAAAGAAGCTGGAAATAAGTGGATTTTAGAAGAGCTTCAAGAAGAAAAAGTAACAAAAACTTAAGTAGGGGGAAACTATTTCCCTCTTAATTATTAAATAAAGAAAGAAGATGATATAAATGGAAAAAGTGGAACCAAGAACATTGGCAGGAACAATGGAATTATTGCCAAATGAACAAATACTATTTAATCAAATAAAAGAAAAAATAGAAAATACATATAAAAAATTTGGATTTTTACCATTAGATACTCCGATATTAGAATTATCAGAAGTATTACTTGCAAAAGCAGGGGGAGAAACAGAAAAACAAATATATAGATTTAATAAAGGAGATACAGACTTATCACTAAGATTTGATTTAACAGTGCCTCTTTCAAAATATGTAGCAAAAAACTATGGGAATTTAAGTTTCCCATTTAGAAGATACCAAATTGGAAAAGTATATAGAGGAGAAAGACCACAAAAAGGAAGATATAGAGAATTTTATCAATGTGATATAGATATAATTGGAGATGGAGAATTAGATGTTATAAATGATGCAGAACTTCCAAGTGTTATTTATACAATATTTAAAGAATTAGGATTTGATGATTTCACAATATGCATAAATAATCGTAAAATTCTAAATGGTTTATTTGAAAGTATAGGACAAAAAGAAAACTCAGTAGAAATTTTAAGAATAATAGATAAAATAGAAAAAATAGGAAAACAAGCAGTAATTGAAGAACTAGAAAAAATAAATGTATCAAAAGAATCAATAGATAAAATAATAGAATTTATTGAAATTAGTGGAACATCAAAAGAAAAAATAGAAAAACTAAAGAGTTTAGGCATAGAAAATGAAACATTTAATAAAGGATTAGAAGAATTAGAATTTGTCTATGAAAATATAAAATTATTTGGAGTACCTGAAGAAAATTATAAAATAGACTTAACGATTGCAAGGGGACTTGATTATTATACAGGAACTGTATATGAAACATTTTTAAATAATTATCGTGAAGTTGGAAGTGTTTGCTCAGGTGGAAGATATGAAAACTTAGCAGAATATTATACCAATAAAAAATTTCCAGGAGTTGGTGTTTCAATTGGATTAACAAGATTATTTTACAAATTAAATGAATTAGGCTTAATAAAAGCAACAAAGAAAGCAATTTCAGAAATAATAATAGTACCGATGTTGGAAGACTTAAGTAAGCCAATTAAACTTGCAACAGAACTTAGAAATTTAGGAATTAATACAGAAATATATAGCAACCAAAAGAAATTAAAAGCAAAAATGAAATATGCTGATAAATTACAAATTCCATATGTAATTGTTATTGGTGAGAATGAAATTAATTCAAATGAAATTAAATTAAAAAATATGGAAACTGGTGATGAAGAAACAATAGAATTAAATGCTAATAAAATTGCTGAAAAAATACAAAAATAATTTATGGTTATAAATAAAAAAGAAAAAATGTTCGTAAAAAGTATTGACAATTTTTAAAATTGAAGATACAATAATTACGAACATTTTTTCGAACTACAAAATTTATAGGAGGAAACAATATGATTACTACATTACATATAAAAAATATAGGAATAATAGAAGATTTAAGCATTGATTTTCAACAAGGACTAAATGTATTAACAGGAGAAACAGGAGCAGGAAAGACGTTAATAATAGATTCTCTACAAATGGTATCTGGAGGAAGATTTTCTAAAGATATGATAAGAAAAGGAGAGAAATATTCTTTTGTTGAGCTATGTTTATATGAGCCTGAAAACGAAAATTCAGTAGATGGTAGTATTATTGTTTCAAGAGAAATATATTCAAATGGTAGAAACATGTGTAAGATAAATGGAAGAATGGTAACAGTTACAGAGCTAAAAAACTTTATGAAACAATTTATTGAAATACATGGACAAAATGATAACCAAGATTTATTGGACAGTAAATTGCATTTAAACTATTTAGATGGATTTATTGGTGATAAGATTTCTGAAGAAAAATTAAAATATCAGGAATTATACAACAAATATTGTGATATTAAACAAGAATTAGCAAATAATTTTGGTGATGAAAAAGAAAGACAAAGAAAATTAGATTTATTACAATATCAAGTAAAAGAAATTGAAGAAGCAGGACTAAAGGTTGGAGAAGAAGAAGAGTTAGAAGAAAAAAGAAAATTGATAGTCAATTCCGAAAAAATAGTGCGGAAATCTTCAAGAAGCAGATAATTTGATTTCAGAAAATGGAATTGATAGTATCAGTATGGCAATTAGAGCTTTAGAAAAAATAGAAATGCTTGATAATAAATATGAAAAAGTATCCACAAATTTAAAAAGTATATATTATGAATTACAAGAGTTATCAAGAGATATAAATGAGTATAAAAACGACATATATTTCGATGAAGAAGAAAGAGATTATGTTGAAGAAAGATTAAATTTGATTTATTCTTTAAAAAGGAAATATGGAAATACAATTGAAGAAATTTTGAAGTATAATGATGAAATAAAAGATGAAATTGAACATATTGATAATTTAGAAGAATATAATAGCAAATTAAGAAAAGAACAAAAAGAAGTAGAAAAAGAAATGGATATTCTAGCAAATAGAATGAATATATTAAGACAAGAAAATGCAATAAAATTAAGTGAAAATATAAATCAAGAGTTAGCAGAATTAGAAATGAAAAATGCCAAAATAAATGTTAAAGTAGAATATTTAGAAAATGAATATTTAAAAACAGGTAAAAATGTTGTGAAATTTTATATTACAACAAACAAAGGAGAAGATGAAAAAGAATTAACAAAAATAGCATCAGGTGGAGAAATGTCAAGAACAATGCTTGCAATAAAGAAAGTATTAGCAGATACAGATAATGTACCAGTAATCATATTTGATGAAATTGATACAGGAATTAGCGGAAAAGCTGCAAATTCAGTAGCAAAAAAATTAAAATCAATATCAAAAAGACATCAAGTAATGTGTATATCTCACTTACCAAATATTGCAGCAATGGCAGATTATAACTATTTTATTAGCAAAGAAACAACAGTAGATAGAACAAAGACTAAAATAAAATTATTAGAAGAAAATGAAGTGATAGAAGAAATTGCTCGTATTTCTTCTGGAGAAGTTAATGAGATTAGTATGAGATATGCAATTGAATTGAGAAATAAAAAAGCATCATAATACTTATTAATTTGCTTGACTTTTGATTAGTGAGATAGTATTATTAGAATAGATAGAATAAAAGGATGTTGATAAAATGTTACAAGCAATAGGAATTTTGATAGGGATTTTAATAGTATTATTAGGCATAATAATGATTTATGATGCAAGAATCTTAACAAAAAAGTTTTTTGGATTTGGTGACCAAAATGAGGCAACAAGTGGATTAAAGATATTAGGGTTTATTGTTGCAATAGTTGGAGGTTTAATAATTTATTTTGTAAAATAGATAAAAAAACGAGATTAATTTGAAAAATATGAAAAATTGCTTGACAGGAAAACTTTAAATGTGCTAAAATAAATCTTGTCAAGTAAATATGCGGATGTGGCGGAACTGGTAGACGCGCTGGTCTTAGGAACCAGTGCCAACGGCGTGGGGGTTCGAGTCCCTTCATCCGCACCAATGACGTATCTGTTCGAAATAATAGAACAGATAAATACAAATATCATTCTGAAAAGGATGGTATTTTTTTGTTGCAAAAATCCAATAAATTTTATTGCCTCGCAGAGCTCCCGAGTTGTGTTAGTATGACACAACTCATAGGGGGTTAGGAATTTTGGCAAAGCCAAAATCCTCTATCTACGAAGTAAATGCTAAAGGAGGAAAAAAGATGAGCGAAGAATTGGCATATTCTATTCATTTAGGTAGTGATAAAAATAAAACAGTAAAAGCAAAAGAAATTGCAAAAAATAATACATCTGGCGAAACTTCATTTTCAAATAATGGAATACAAAATGCGACACAGTTATCAAAAGTAAATAAGCATAATTTAAGAGATTATGATAATTACAAAGAAGAAATTTATGTGATTTATGGAACTGATAATCTATATAAAGATGTTCAAGATTTATATATTTATGAATTTGAACAATCAAGAATTGAATATAATAATAAACAAACTAGAGATGATAGAAAAATAAAAAAATATCTTAAGCATATATCACAGGATAAGCAAAAAGATTTAGCTTGTGAAATTATTATCGAACTTGGAGATATGGACTTTTGGAATGATAAAGATGAATATTACAAAAAAGGTATGATACGAGTTTATAAAGAATAGATACAAGACTTAATGAGAATTGTACCAGAATTTAAAGTAGCAAATGCAGTAATTCATTTTGACGAAACATCTCCACATATGCACATTGTTGGGGGTCCAATAAAAGAAGATTATAAAAGAGGGGTGATAAAACAACCAGCAAAATCAAAAGTATTTACGAAAGAATCTCTGAAACGAATACAAGATGAAATGAGAAATTGTTGTATAAAATCATATAATAAGATTTATCGTGAAAATTCATTATTGAAACAAAAGAAGAAAGGCAGAAATCAAGATATTGATGTCAAAGATATGGAAAATTATAGAAAAATCAAAAAGCAACTAAAACAAAATGAACAAAAATTAACTGAAGCTAATAATCAAACTAAAATATTTTGTAATAAAAGCAATAATGCAACTAAAATATTAGACAACTTAAAGCAAAGCAAACTAAATAAAAATAATATGATTATTTCAAATATAGAAAAGTAACTTCTTAATTGTTTTTTTCTTCTATTGTAGTAAGTAAAAAAACCTTACTCTCTCGATTGAAAAAGTAAGGTTGTCCAATTTAATAAATTGAATTTGTTACCATTTGACTATTATTTCCTCACTGCAGGGACCGACTATAGAGATCTCCACGACATATCCCAAGCTTTTCAGCCACGAAATCATTTCAGACGAAACATGGCTAAAACAACATAAATTTTCGCCGTGTTCCACAGCTGATACGATTTTGGACTCAATCATAATCTCTTCGTCTTTAAACTCTTGGCTTTTCAAACTGTTAACTTTTTCCCGTGCTTCTCTTGCTGTAAATAACATATGATAACCTCCTAAAATCTCACTATGTGAGTTATTTATGATCTAACTATACTACAATTTGCATAAAATGTCAAGAAATAAAAAATTTTAAAAATATATTGGATTTATAAAAATTATGATATACTTTAACAAATTGATTGATATTTGTATCAATCGTCAAGAGAGCCAAAAAGTTGTAAATAACTACTTCGTTGGCACCAAAAAACATAATTGTCGCACCATACAAGAAAATGATTAAATCGACTGTAACAGGCCGATTTTTTTCGCACCTAAATATTTAGATTTTAGAAGTTTTAAAGAAACAACTATGCCAGAAGATTTACCAACGCCTAAGAAAAGTTTAAGGCAACTTGAAAAAGAAAATAAAAAATGTTAAATAAATAATTTATATAAAATATATAAGTGCATATACTTAGTGGATAACTTTGAAAAAATTGTCAAATTATTGAAAATTTCAAGATTTCATGATAAAATATTCACATAATTTTATTATCTTGCAAATATGCAAGTTTTGAATATATAACTTTAAACAATAATTATTGTAAAGGAGAAATTTTTTATGGAAAAAGAATTAGCTTTAAGGTATATACGGTTAATCAAGCAAAAAGCTACTCCGTATTATATTGATGAAAGAAAACAACCTAATTTTTGGGAAGCAGTATTGACACTTTGTCAAGATAGCAATGCAGATATTTCTTCTTTGTTAAAAGGCAATCCTAATGAAGATCAGTATTGTGTAACATTTATTGACAGTAGTAGTACATCATGTTATGGTGTAAATCATTTTTCTGACTATTCTGCACATACTGTTATGGAATTGGTTCACAAAATTGTAGATGAAATTATTGGCTGGGATTCAATGTCATTAGATGACATTAAACTCATGCTACTATCTATTAATTATGTAGAGTTAAAAAGGTCAGGGAAGAATTCAATCCTATGAAATTTGCTTATTATCGTAGCCTTAAGAGAAGATAATTTAATATTTTCCAGTACAGCCATGTTATAAAACACATGGCTGTTATATATAATTTCGTAAATTATTTTCAAATATATGAGATAATAATTATTGAAAATTTATGCAAACAATGATACAACATCTTTGTTAATATTCGTAGTTATGCGAACTGCAATAAGAGTAGCAAATTGGTAAATCTCGAAAAACAATTGTTAGAAGGAAAACATTATGAGAGTATTCAGTATTGAAGGCAAGTTCCAGCAAAATGGACGACACAGCCAATTACCGGCGGACTTTAAGGGGTACTTTGTACTTGAAGAGTCTGGACAAATTAAGGGTTATATGGAGAAACAGTATTCATCTAGCTATATACAAGAAGATTGTTGATGATGATTGGAGCCTTAATATGGCTCTTATTAAAAATGGTGTGGACGACTATATACTTTAATAAATTAATTGGCATTTGTATCAATTGTTATGAGAGTCAAAAAGTTGTAGATAACTACTTCGTTGGCATCAAGACAAATTTTCGTTGAACTTTTTGAAAGTCTTGATATAACTTAATTTTAGGATAACAGAAATTTTGATGAACACAAAATCTTAAACCGTTTCAAAAGAAACGGTATTTTTGTTGAAAAAACTAGAATTTTCAATATATGTATGCTATAATTTATATAAAATTTAGCGAAAAGCTAATAAATTTTTATAATCTCCTTTTAGGAGTTGACATATAGTACCAAGTAGCAACTACAATATTTTGTTAAAGGAGGACGTGTTATGGCAAATAAGCGGAATAAAAAGAAAATAAATTCAAAATGGGCAAATAGAATATCATTGCTAATAAGTGCAATATATTTTATTTATATGCTTGTAAATGGATTGATTTCGAAACCTACTGGAGATGAAGCATTTTATTATTGGACAATATGTTGTGTTACAGGGACGCTTTTGATTTACATGTTTTTTTATATCTTTATTTTCAAAGTAGACGATAGAGAATTTGAAGAAAAAGCAAAAGAAAAAGCAAAAAAAGCAGAATTTGCAACGAAACAATATTTATCTTACACAGATCTCAAACAAGTGTATTTTATAGTAACGGATACTGGAAGTTATATTGATATGATGAGACAAATTCTTGAAAAAGAAGGATGCAAATTCTATGCTAAGCTTACAGAAAACAATAAGATATATCTTATTGTCAAAGATAAGCACAATGAGAAAGTTTACAGTGCGGAAATAGAAAATTATTTTTATTTTGATAACTATTTTAAATTTGAAGAATAAAGTCGTAATGCCATAATAAAAGTGGAGGGTCTTATTTTGAAGAATCTCCACTTTCAAACTATTTTTTTCCATCAACCTTCATATTATCACCATATCTCTTAATCTTTTGAGTAGTAGTCTTTTCAAACTCCTTATCCCTAATACCAAAACTCTTAATATGCTTGTAATTAGGTAACTTTTTATTAACACTAGAAACAACATCAGAAATAAGTTTCCAAATTTCCTCTTTAGTAGGAACGCTACCCTTTAAATACTCTGTAATTGCCTCAATGTTAGGGTAAATCTGAGCATTAACATATGTTTCATCATCATCATCTTTGTGAATTCCTAAGACAACTGATTCAGAAATAAGAGGATTATCATTCAAATAATATTCAACCTCTTCAGGATAAATATTTTTTCCGTTTTTAGTTACAATAACACTTTTGCATCTACCAGTAATATACAAATAACCATTTTCATCAATTCTTCCTAAATCACCTGTATGAAACCAACCATCAACAATAGTTTGTTTTGTTTTTTCTTCATCTTCATAATAACCAAGCATAACATTAGGGCCTTTAACAATAATTTCTCCAACACCTTCATCATTTGGATTATCTATTTTATATTCAACATTTGGAATAGGAAGTCCAGCTGCATCATCTTTTTGAAAATAATCAGTATTTCCAGCAACTAATGGTGAGCATTCAGTTAAACCATATCCTTGTAAAGTTTTTAAGTGTAAATCTTTAAAATCTACAATAATATTTGGATTCATTGCAGCAGCGCCTACAATAAATACTCTTAATCTTCCGCCTAAAGTATTTTTTACTTTATTTCTAACTATTGTTTTCATGATTGAAGGTAAACCGCATAAAAGGATTTCCATCTTCTTTTATATATTTTTTAGGAAGAGATTTATTCATGTTTTTAATAATATTTTTATGAATATTTTCTAATAATAGGGGAACACATAAAATAACAGAAGGGTGAAATTCTTGCATATTTTGTACAATGTGTCTTAAACCTTCACAATGAGCAATACTTGCACCACTATATATTGGCAATAAAAATCCTAAAGTACATTCATATGTGTGATGTAAAGGCAAAACAGAGAAGAATAAGTCACTTCTTTTAACTTTTACAATTCCATAAGTTGATAAGATATTTGAGCATATATTTCTTTGAGATAAACAAACACCTTTTGCATTACCAGTTGTACCTGAAGTAAATAGTAAAATACGTAATTCATCAGGATCTATTTTTATATCATCAAAAGAATGATTGCCATCTTCATATAATTTTTTACCTTCATTTAATAAATTTATATAAGAATTTTTAATATCCTTTTCTGAATCAAAAGGAATAAATATTGTATCAGGATTTTCAACTTTTTCAATATTATCTAAAATACTATCTAGATTTTTTGAATCACCTAAAATACAAACTGCTTGTGAAACATTCATAAAATTAATTACATCATGAGGTTGTAATTCTTTATCAATAGGAACAACTATACCAACAATAGATGCAGCTAAATATGAAACACACCATTCATAAGTATTTTTTCCTATAACTGCAATTCGTTTATTTAAAAAGCCTTTTTCGATTAGACTTGTCCCTAAATGAACAACATCATTTTTAAACTCAGCATATGTAACTGAATAAATTTTTCCTTCTTTATCTTTTCTTTTAAAAGCAGTTCTAGAGCGATAAATATCTCCAGAACGATATAACATGTCCTTAAAATTAGTAACTTCTTCTGTTTTATGATATTTTTTCTTCAATTGCTCTGCAACTGGTTGTTCATTTTTTTTCATTTAAAAACCCTCCAATCATCTTTTTGTATACTTTTTCATTCTAGAAGATTAATTATAAAATATTATGAAATTACGAATGCGAATGGAAATATATTAGAAATTCTTAAATTATTAAATAGGAGAATCTCAAACTCGCTTTGAAAGGTGCCTATTTAATAATTTTAGAATTTATTTATATTGTAATGTTAGCCGAGTAATAAATAATATTTTATAATTAATCTTCTTAAGTAGTTACTCATATCGATAAAAACTAAAATTTACATCTTTCCTTAAAGTAACACTACCATTAATATCAATAGAACCTTCATCTGAAGATAGTGGAACATCAATAAACACTGTACATTTATACTTTTCATCTTGATTATTTGTAACAACAACATCAAAAGAAAAACTACAACTAATATCCTCCAAAGGAACTGCACATCTACTTAATAGAGTACCATCATATGTAATTGGAGTTGATGTATCAGTAATTGTATAATCAGTTTTAATATTAGAATTTATATAACTAAGTGTAATAGGATTTGCCAAATTATTATATAAAACAGGAGTAGATAAATCTGTCGAATCCTCTGAAGTTATAGAAAAATCTAACTTATCTTCAATTTTATTTTCATCATTTAATTCACTTTTTGCAAAGTTATTAATGCTTTTAAAATAAAGTGAAGGTTCTCCAATAGAGGGAGGTGTCGTAAAATTAATATTTTCAATTGTAACATTTTTCAATGTATTTTTAGAAGTTTTTTCTTCTTGAGGTGAGTCTATAAAAAATGCAATATCAGTATATTGGTAAATATTTTCTAAAGTATAATTTGTTGTTGATATATTTTTATTTTTTGCATCACAATTACTAAAGAAAACTATTTGATTGATGTTAAAAATAGTTTCATTATTTTTATTTGCAAATGGCAAAATTGATTTTTCGAAATTAGTTTTTAATACTATTCTTGAAAGTACTAAAAATGCTAAAAATATTACTAATAAAAATAGTGCTAAAGTAATAATACTTAAAATTTTTTTCTTTTTATCCATAACAAACCTCACAAAAAATAATTGTAAAATATTTGCATTATATAGTAATAATATTATAAAAATCAAATAAAATCAATACCTGAATTAAAGGTCAATACAAAAACAAAAATTACCAAGAACAAAACTTTAAAAAAGCAGAAAAGTAAATTGACAAAAAAACAAGGAAAAGGTAAAATAGTGTTAGGTGATTATAATGAGAGCAAAAGATAAAAAAAGAAAGTACATATTTTTTACCTTAAGAAATATAATTATTTTTTCAATAGTTGTTATTAGTATATTCTATATAATCATTTTTTATCACTATTATTTTGGAGAAAGCGTAGTATATGCAACAGAAGTAAGTTCCCCTGTCGAAGAATTAACTTTGAGCAAAGCTGAAAGAATAGATATAGATTCATATATAGAAAACAATAGCAAAGAAGGAGTAAAAGAAGAATATACAGTAGAAGAAGTAGAACTAGAATTTATTACAAAATATAAGAATAATGCGAGTTTACCTAAAGGTACGTTACAAGTGACTCAAGAAGGTAGAAAAGGAAAACAACAGATTACAACTAAAAAGACTTATGAAAATGAAGAACTAATAGGTGAAGAACAAGTTTCTGCAAAAATTACTAAAGCAGCTGTTAATAAGATAGTAGAAGTTGGAACAGGCAGTGGGAGAGCAAGTAATTATGAAGTAAAAGTAGGAGATACAGTATATGTTACATCTGATAGACTATCTGTTATGGTAGAGCCAAGCGAAGAATCACAAAAAATTGCAACTTTATCTCAAAATGATGAATTAAAGGTTTTAGAGATTCAAGGTGAATGGTATAGAATTAGGTCAGGTAGTACAGTTGGATATGTAAAGAAAGAGGCTACAACTTATAGAAATTATGCTCAAGAAGAAGCTGAGAATAATTCTTCAAATATAAATACTTCTACAAGTCAAAAAAGTAAATCAGAATTGTTGTCAACTTTAAGTTTTGGAATGGCATTAAATAAACCTAGTGGATTAACATTAGAACAGTTTAAGACAATACTATCAGATAGTAAAGATAAAAATAAAATCTTTGAACAAAATGCAGAATATTTTTATTATATTGAAAAAGAATATAATATAAATGGAGTATTTGTAGCAGCAGTTGGTATACATGAAAGTGCCTGGGGAACATCAAAAATTGCCCAAGAAAAATATAATTTATTTGGATATGGAGCATATGATTCTAATCCATATAATGGAGCATACACATTTTCAGATTATTCAGAATGTATAGACCTTCTTGCAAGAGTGTTTGTAAAATATTATTTAAATCCAGCAGGTACAAGCATTTATGGTGGAGAAACAGCATCCGGAAAATATTATAATGGGCCAACTTTAAGCGGAATTAACCAAAAATATGCAACAGATAAAAACTGGGCAAACAGTGTTTTTACAACTATGAAATATTTATATAATAAATTATAAAAAATTCTTGCTATTTTACAATTTTTATTGTATGATATAATAGCAAGAATAAAGAATAGTAATATTTACCAAGTAAAACATAATTTGCTAAAAACTTAGAAAGGAATGGAATTGGAAATGAAGAAATGTTTGATAGCTACAATTATGATAATACTACTAATTATTTCAGTATTTTGGACAAATATGGCATATGCAGCAGAAGGTGATAATGCAGTAGTAGAAAATGAAACTACAGATAGAGCAATTGATGAAGAAACAGAAAGTCAATTAGTAGAATTGAAAGAAAATGTAGCAAATTCATTAGAGGACTATAAAGAAAAATATGGTTCAGATGTATATGGAACAGTAGCTTACATATTGAATTTAGTGCGTATTTATAGTATTCCATTATGTTTTTTAGGAATTGCAATTGGAGCTATACACCAATATGTAATAGGTGTTAGAAAACTAGATACATTAGAAAAAGGTATGGCGTTAATTGTAACCTTTGTCACAATTTTAATTATATGCCAAATATTACCACTTGCATTTGCAGTGTTCGTAAAATTTGGAAGGGGGTAACAAATGAAAGTCTTATTTGCTGTAAGTAATGAAGAAATATCAGAATCTATTGTAAAAAAATATCAAAAACAATATAAACAAATAATATCATATAAGAATGTTTATTACTTTAATGCAATATTAAAAGAGTTACAAAAAGATAAAACTTATGATAGAATTGTAATAAGTGAAGATTTGGAAGCTTTTACACATACACAATATGACCAAATTGATAAATTTATATTTGATAAATTAGATGGCATTAGTGATGAGGCTTCAAACTTAAAAGGAAACGATATACCAATTATTTTGATTTGTGCTGATAGAAGAACGAAATCAGAACAAATATTAGTAAAATTGTTTGGTATAGGAATTTATAATGCTATTATTGGAAACGACAGAAGTGTTGATGAAGTATGCCGTTTAATTAATAGACCTCGTGGAAAAAAAGAAGCAAAAGTATATTATCAAATAGATTCAGAAGAAGTAAAATATGAACCTGAAAACGAGAATGATGTCAGTGAAATGGAAATTCAAAATATAATAGCACATTATAAAAGATTAGGGAAAAATGAAGATAGATATGTAGATAGTTTTAATAATATTGCTGCACAATATAATGACACACAATTAAGAATTATATCTAAATTTTTACCTTTAAATGTTAGAGCTGTATTAGAGGAACAATCACCAAAATACCAACAAATAATGTCATTTAATAACAGTGTATCTAAAAATCTAAGACAATCTAAAAAAGAACAAAAAGAAGGGCCAAGTGAAACTTTATTAAAACCTAAAAATAGAGAAGTTCTAATGTCAAAACCAGTAGTAATTCCATCATCTATTAATATGGCAGGAACAAAAAAATTATCTCGTCATAAACCAGACGAAACTGAAAATAAAGATGTGATTGAAGAAAGAAGAAATTCTAATTTACAAACAGAAAATTTACAAATTAATAATAATGTGCAAATACACAATGATACTACTAAAACATTAGATTTACGTGATTTTGATGATGTGAAAGAAACGAAGGAAGATGTTATAGAAACTCCAAGTACTGTTCAAGAACAAGAAGTAGTACAACCGGTAAAAAGAGGAAGAGGAAGACCAAGAAAAAATCCTGTTCCAACAAATGATGAACCACCTGTAAAGAAAAAAAGAGGAAGACCAAGAAAAAATCCACTTCCAGAAGAAGTAGAAACTAAAATTGATAATATAGAAACAGAAAAAGAAGATACCATATTACCAGGATTTAATGATGTACAAGATAATAATGATACGGTATTACCAGGTTTTGATGATGTACAACAAAGTAATGATGATACAGTCTTACCAGGCTTTGATGACGTACAAGAAAACGATGATACATTGTTACCGGGATTTGACGATGTGCAAGAAAGTAATGATGGTGCAGTCTTACCAGGATTTGATGATGAAGATGAAAATGATTCAAACATAGATGAGCAGATTCAAAATTATTCGCAATATCAACCAACAGATTCTGTAACAAATTATAGTAATTATAATAATTATAATACAAGCAGCATTAGTGGGCAACCACAAAAAAGTAACCAATATGAAAGTACAAGAGATTTATCAAGTTTGTTAACACCTGATAAAAAGATTGTAACATTTGTAGGAACAAGCAAAAACGGAACATCATTTATGGTAAATAATATTGCAGAACTTATGTCATCAATCGGAGTAAATACAGCTATTTTAGATACAACTAAAAATAGAAATTCATATTATATATACACAAAAAATGAAGAAGAATTAAGGTTAACTGCAGCTAAAAGTATAACTGGTTTAACACAGGGAATTACAAATGGAATAGTAGTAAACAAAAATTTAACAGTATATACTTCTTTACCAGATGAAAATGAAGATATCTACCAAGTTGATGAAATATTAGAAACATTACTAAAAACATATTCTTTAATTTTAATAGATACTGATTTTGACTCACCAGTAGGATATTTTAAGCAATCACAAGAAACATATTTAGTTCAGACTTATGATATACTAACTATACAACCACTAACAGCATTTTTAAGAGAACTGAAAGCTAAAAATATTTTAGATGAGAAAAAATTAAGGATAATTTTGAATAAGACAGTTAAAATTAGAGGTGTGTCAGATAAAACAATTATAGGTGGAATGGCATATTATAATGACCCAGCAATGTCTTTTATGACAGAATTATTTGATAGAAGCCTAATAAAATATGTATCTATACCACTAGATGAAGAAGTGTATGTTCAATATTTACAAAACGTTATAGAATGCAATATTACTTTAAAAGGATATTCTAAAGTATTTATGCAAACATTAAAAGAACTTGGAAATATGATATATCCAGTAGTAAATAATAGAAAAGCAGCATATCAACCACCATCAGTAAATAATGCAACTAATAATGTTTTTTCACCAAACATGAATAATACTTTAGACCAAATGAAAAGAAGATATTAATAAAAATAAAACCTGAGGAGGTAAAATAGTCGTGATAATAGCAGTAGTAGCAATATTAGTTTTAATTGTAATTGGACTAATAATATATAATGTAACAATACACAAAAAAATACAAAAATTTAAAAATATGAATCAGAAAATTACAAATCTTTATGTTGTACAAGACTTTATGAATGCAATTGGAGAAACATCTACAGTAGATCAAAAAATAAAGAAAATTAATGACATTCTAATTGAAAGATATGAAATTAAATATTCTACTATTGTTGTATTTGATGGAGCAGAATATCAAGTAAAAGCATCTAATGTAGACAAAAAACATTGGGACACATTAAAAGGCTTGCAAAATATAGATATGTTTAAAGATAGTATACAAACAGCAACACCTAAATATGTTACAGTAAATAATGAAAATGAAAGATTACCATATCAGGAAATGGAATTTGGAAGAGCGAAATCTGCTATTTTCTTTCCACTATATATAGATAATGTATATATTGGATATTGGATTATAGAAAGTGGAACACCACATGATTTTGATAATGTAGATACAACAGTTTTGGAAGTCATAAAAGAGAATATAGTATCTGTATTAAAAACAGTAGTACACCAAAAAACATTAGAATCAATAGTAAGAAAAGATTTGTTTACAGGCTTATATTCAGAAGAATATTTATATGGAGAAGGAAAGAAAATAATAGACCAATATACTATATCAACAATATGTATGTTTAAGATAATAAATATTCAAGAAATAAATAAAAAATATTGCAGAGAACTTGGCAACAAAGTAATTACAGAAATAAGTCGTTATGTACAAGAAAATTTATCAAGTGAATATGTATTTGTTAGATATATGGGACCAAAGTTTGTAATTGCATTTTCAGGAGTAGAATCAAATAGTGTGGGTGATTTCTTAAATGAAATTAAAGACAAAATTGAAACTATGAAAATACAATTAACTGAAGAAGAAATAGAAGAACTAAATTTAGACGTAACTAAAAACAAAAGGTCTCAAGAAAATGAAGAAATTGCTATACCTAAAATTAATATAGTAATTTCATCATATTATAAAGGAACAGCATTAGAGGAAGTATTAAAAAGATTAGAAGAATATCTAGATAATGCTCCAGCAAATGAAAGTGATATTACAAATATTTAAAAAGGAGGCAAATTAAAATGGAATTTGATAAAACAATGAGCTTTAAAGTTGAAAGAGAAGAAAATACTAAGTCAAAAGAAGTATTAAAAGAAGTATATGAAGCATTAGTTGAAAAAGGATACAATCCAATAAACCAAATTGTTGGATATATACTATCAGGAGATCCAACATATATAACAAGCTATAATGATGCAAGAAATAAAATTAGAACTATTGAGAGAGACGAACTATTAGAAAAAATGGTTAAAAATTATATAGGATTAGAAGATTAAATATGAGAATATTAGGAATAGATTATGGAGAAGCTAGAGTAGGAGTTGCAATAACAGATGCTTTAAATATTACAGCACAAGGAGTTGAAACAATACAAAGAAAAGGTTCTGATAAAGTTGTTTTAAAAAGATTAGATGAAATTTTAGAACAATATAATAATGATGTTGGAACAATTGTAGTAGGAATGCCATTACATATGAATGGTGATATTTCAGAAAGAGCAAAAGCAACTCGGGGAGTTCATACACAAACTAAAATGTAAATATAATAAAATGAAAATAGAAACAGTTGATGAAAGATTAACAACAGTAGAAGCTCACAGAACTATGAACTTTTTAGATGTGGACAAACATAAAAAAAAGGATTTAGTGGATACTATCTCTGCTGTTTATATTTTGGAAACATACATAAATAAAGCAAATAATAATAATTCATAATTTAATATTCTAGCAGATAAATAGAATTAAGTTATTATAATTTAAATTAATAAATACTAAAATAAAAAAATTGAAAGGAGAATTAAGTATGGAAGAAAATTTTGATGGAGAGGAATTAGATAACATAATAGTATTAAATGATGAAGAAGGAAACGAAGTAAGATTCGAATTTTTAGACTTAATAGAATTAGATAATGAAGAATATGTTGTATTATTACCAGTTACAGCAGAAGGAGAAGAAGAAGAAGGAGAAGTAGTAATACTAAAAGTAGAAGATACTGATGACGATTCAGATGAAGAAACTTATGTAAGTATTGAAGATGAAGAAACTTTAAACAAAGTATTTGAAATATTTAAAGAAAAATTTAAAGATGATTTCGACTTTGTAGATTAATAGTGAAAAATAAGAGGTGGATAACAAATGAAGAATTTTTCAACTATTTTATTAGTCATGTTTGTTGCAATGTTTTGGGTATTTAGACTAATAGTAGCATTTATGTATGAAATAGGACAAGACTTAGGAGGTATAGTGCCATTTAATCAACAAATGGAGATTATATTATTATTTGTCGTTTTAATATGCATGATATTAATAATAAAAAGAAAAATAGTAGGAGCACTAATATACTTAGTAGCTTATGGATTATATTTTGGTACAAATTTAATGTCAGGTATATCTACACTAATTAGTCAGGGAGATAGTTTAATTGATATAACACTATACACAAACATGTTTATATCATTATTAGGAGTAGCTTTACCAATAGCAGTATTACTAGATCTACTATTAGACAAAAATAGGAAAGCACATCCAAAAGATAAGAAAACAGATTGGTTTTATAAAAATGAAGCCTATGATAGAAAATTAGATGAAAGAGCAGATAAGAATAACTATAGAACAATGTAATGTCGCATTTGGGACGTTTCTCATGCGACATTTGTCCATTTGGGGACGTTTCCATTTGGACATTTTTGTCCATTTTGGGACATATCTTTGCATAAAATAGGTGGTGATAAAAATGAATAATGAACAAAATGTGAGTAAAACAAACATTAACTGGTATCCAGGACACATGGCAAAAACAAGAAGACAAATAACAGAAGACTTAAAATTAGTTGATATAGTAATTGAATTACTAGATGCACGTATACCTATATCAAGTCAAAATCCAGATATAGCACAAATAACAAAAAATAAAAAGAAATTAATAGTATTAAATAAGGCGGATTTAGCAAATGAAGGACAAAATAAAAAATGGGTAGAATACTTTGAAAAAAGAGGAATACCAGCAGTACTAACAGATTCTAATTCCGGAAAAGGAATACAAGACTGCGTAAAAAGAATAGAGCAAATAATGAGTGAAGAGCTAAAAGTACAAGCTGAAAAAGGAAGAATTGGTAGAAAAATAAGAGCAATGATATTAGGAATACCAAATGTAGGTAAATCATCATTTATAAACAGAATATCAAAAAGAGTTACAGCAGGAGTTGGAAATAAGCCTGGAGTAACAAAGCAAAAACAATGGATTAGAATTAATGAAAATATTGAGTTATTAGACACACCGGGTGTGTTATGGCCAAAATTTGAAAGTGAAGAAGTTGCACTACATTTAGCATTTACAGGTACAATTAAAGAAGATGTTTTACAAAGAATTGAAGTAGCATATGAATTAACAAAATTTTTATTAGAAAATGAAAGAAAATTATTATGTGAAAGATATAAATTAGATGAAAAAAATGTAGAGCAAATATTAAATCAAGAACAAGCAGAAAATATCAACATATATGAAGTAATGCTTGAAATTGGAAAAAAACGTGGCTGTATAATATCAGGTGGGAATATTGATGATGAAAAAACAGCAAAAATATTGTTAAATGAATTTAAAAATGGAAAGTTAGGTAGAATTACAATAGAGAAATGAAGGTATAAAAAATGGAAGAATTATTCGAAATAAAAAGAACACAACAAGAAGTTAATTTATTATCGCCACTAACTTGGGCATATGTAGGAGATTGTGTCTATGAATTATATATCAGAACAAAATTAGTTAATGAAACTAATTTAAAACCTCATAAACTACATATAGAAGCAATAAAATATGTTAAAGCAAAAGCACAATCTGAATTATTACAAAAAATATATGATGAATTAACTGATGAAGAAAAAGATATAGCTAGAAGAGGAAGAAATGCAGAAAATCATCATTTGCCTAAAAATTCTAATGTTCAAGAATATATGCATGCAACTGCTTTTGAGGCTTTGATTGGTTATTTATATTTAACTAATCAAAATAACAGAATAAAAGAAATCCTAAGCTTAGAGGCCTAGGATCTCCTTTGTACGTTCAAATCCAAATTCAAGAGGTCTAGTCTCTTTGGTTGAAGGATTGAACATTTCTTCTGAAGAATTTGCTAACTTGCTATAACGCCGAGCTTCAAGTTCTTCAAAAGAGAGTTGATTGTTGTTTTCAGGTGTCATTGAAAAATTTTTTTCATTACTCATAGTGCTTGTCCTCCTAAACATTTAATACATTTATTATACACTATTTTTATGTAAAACACAAATTTAGTTCAAGAGTAGTTGACGAATATTAAAAAAAATGATATAAATAGAAGGTGTCAACAAGGCCCCTTGGTCAAGCGGTTAAGACGCCACCCTCTCAAGGTGGAATCATGGGTTCGATTCCCGTAGGGGTCACCAAATATAGTAATAAATTAAAAGGGAGTAGCTTTAAATTACTAATCAACAGACGCGATATTTAAGAAGTATCTGGTTAGTAAGCTAAAATAAATAGTAAGCGAGACTTTTAAAAGGAAACACAAATCAAAATTTGTACAACCTTTTAAAAGTCTCTTTTAATTTATGCTATAGAAAATATTACGTTCTATAACGAAGGAAAAATTAAAAAAATGAAGAAAAACAAAGATATAATAATATTATTTACAAAATTGTTTAAAATATACAATATATAAATAAGGAGTGATGAAAATTGCAAAAGAGCAATTGGTTTCAAAAGGATGTAGAAGAAGTAGAAAAAGAACTACAGACAAATCTAGAGAAAGGACTAACAACTGAAGAAGTTACAAAGAGAAGAGAAAAATATGGGCTAAATGAATTGCAGTCAAAAAAGAAAAAAAGTTTATTTCAAAAATTTTTAGACCAATTTAAATACTTCTCAATAATTGTATTAATTATTGCAGCAATAGTATCTGGTGTAGTTGGAGTTGCAGAAGGAGAAGGCATAACAGATACAATAATAATATTGATAGTTGTTGTAGTAAATGCAATTATAGGAGTAACTCAAGAATCAAAAGCCGAAAAATCGTTAGAGGCACTTCAAAAACTAACAGACCATGCATCAAAAGTAATTAGAAATGGCGAAGTAACAGTAGTTCCTGCAAAACAATTAGTACCAGGAGATATTGTAGTATTAGATACTGGTGACTATATTCCAGCAGACTTAAGAATTATTGAGGCAGTAAATTTAAAATCACAAGAAGCATCATTAACAGGAGAATCAGTACCAGTTGAAAAAACAACAGAAAAAATAGAAGATGAAGAAACAAGTTTAGGAGATAGACTAAATATGTTATTTTCATCAAGTTTAGTAACATATGGTAGAGGAAAAGGAATAGTAGTTGAAACAGGAATGACAACAGAAGTTGGAAAAATAGCTGGTATGATAAATCAAGCAGAAGAACAAACAACACCACTACAAAACAAATTAAACAAATTAGGAAAAACACTAGGAATTGCAGCATTAGTAATTTGTATAGTTATATTCATAGTTGGTTTAATACAAGGAAAAGAACCAATCCATATGTTTATGACAGCAGTATCACTTGCAGTTGCAGCAATACCAGAAGGACTAGTTGCAGTATCTACAATTGTACTTGCAATTGGTGTTCAAAAAATGGTTAAAAGAAATGCAATTGTAAAAAGACTTCCAGCAGTTGAAACTTTAGGAAGTGCTACAGTAATATGTTCAGATAAAACAGGAACTTTAACACAAAATAAGATGACAGTAGAAAAAATCTTTATAAATTCAGAAACAAAGAATTTAGAAGAATACAAAAATAACATTACTGAAGATATCAAAAAATTAGTATATGTAAATATGTTTTGTAATGACACAAAAATTTCAAAAGATGGAACACTAACAGGAGACCCAACAGAAACAGCATTAGTAGATATGGCTTTTAGATTAGACTTTGACCCAAGTATATATGACCAAATGCCACGTGTTGAAGAAATACCATTTGATTCAGATAGAAAACTGATGACAACAGTAAATAAAGTAAATGGAAAATATGTCGTATATACAAAAGGTGGAGTAGACGAATTATTAAATAGATGTAATAGTTACTTATTAAATGGAGAAATAAAACAAGATTTAGAAAACTATACAAAAATAATAAAACAAAATAATGAAGGTATGGCAAAAGAAGCTTTAAGAGTACTTGCCGGAGCATATAAAGAAATAGACCATGAACCATCAAAAGAAGAGATGGAAACAATAGAAAATGACTTAATATTTATTGGAATGGTAGGAATGATTGACCCACCAAGAGAAGAAGCTAAAAAAGCAGTAGAAAAATGTAAAACAGCAGGAATAAAAACAGTAATGATAACAGGAGACCATAAAATCACAGCAACAGCAATAGCTAAAAAATTAGGAATATTAGAAAACGAAGATGAAGCAATAACAGGTACAGAACTAGAAAAAATGACAGATGCAGAGTTAGAGAAAAATGTTAGACATTATTCGGTTTATGCAAGAGTATCACCAGAACATAAAGTAAGAATAGTAAAAGCATGGCAAAAAAATGGAGAAATAGTTGCTATGACTGGTGATGGAGTAAATGATAGCCCAGCATTAAAAACATCTGATATAGGATGTGCAATGGGAATTGTAGGAACAGATGTAGCAAAAGAAGCTGCAGACGTAATATTAACAGATGATAACTTTGCGACAATAGTATCAGCAGTAGAAGAAGGTAGACGTATATATGATAATATTTTAAAAGTAATTCAATTCTTGTTATCAAGTAATGTTGGAGAAATAGTAGTACTATTTTTAGCAACACTATGTACACCACTATTTGCAAATTGGTTTGGAATAACAGATATTGCACATTTAGAAATATTATTACCAATACACATCTTATGGATAAACTTAGTAACAGACTCTTTACCTGCTTTAGCATTAGCATTTGACCCAGCAAATAAGGACATAATGAATAGAAAACCAAACAAGCCAAGAAAAGGAGTATTTACCAAAGGAATGACCTGGAGAGTAATCTATCAAGGAGTAATGATAGGATTACTAACACTTGCAGCATTTATGATAGGACTAGCTACAACAACTACACCAATAGATGGGTTAACATTAGACGAATCAAAAATAGAAGTAGGGCAAACAATGGCATTTGTAACACTTGCTTTCTCAGAACTAGTGCATGTATATAGTATAAGAAATAATAAATTATCAATATTTAAAACAGGAATAAAAGGAAATAGCAAGCTAATATGGGCAACACTTGCATCAGCTGCCTTAATGTTAGTGATATTACTTGTACCAGCATTAAGAAATGTATTTAGTATACCAGTATTACCAACAGAAAATATTGTTGAATTAATAGGACTAATTATAGCACCATTAGTAATAGTTGAAATATTTAAATTATTTAAAATAAATACAGCTAAAGATGAATAGCTAAAATGAAAATAGCAGTAAAATTTTATTGCTATTTTTCTTTAATTATGATAAGCTAGTCATAGGAAAGGAATGTTGGAAAAGATGAATATTAAAGAATTAACAAAAAAGGCAGTTGAAATAAGAAAAGGCATAATAGAAGCAGTATATTGCGCACAATCAGGTCATCCAGGGGGATCTTTATCAATAGCAGATATCTTAACAGTATTGTATTTCCATGAAATGAAAATAAAACCAGAAGAACCAAATTGGGAAGATCGAGATAGACTAGTACTATCAAAAGGTCATTGCTCACCAGCGCTATACAGTTGTCTTGCAAATAAAGGATATTTTCCAGTAGAAGATTTGAAAACATTTAGAAAAATAGATAGTTACTTGCAAGGACATCCAGATAGAAATAAAATACCTGGAGTAGATATGACAACAGGTTCACTAGGACAAGGGTTATCTGCTGCAAACGGAATGGCTATAGCTGGAAAAATGGATAAAAAAGATTATAGAGTATATTGTATTTTAGGAGACGGAGAAATAGAAGAAGGACAAATTTGGGAAGCAGCAATGACATCTAGTAAATACAAATTAGATAATCTATGTGTAATAGTAGATAATAACAATTTACAAATAGATGGAACAATAGAAGAAGTAATGAGTTCATATCCAATAGATGAAAAATTTAAAAGCTTCGGGTTTGAAATAATAAAAATAGATGGACATGACATTGAAGAAATAATAAAAGCATTTGAAATGTCAAGAAACATAAAAGAAAAACCAACATGTATAATAGCAAAAACAATAAAAGGAAAAGGAATAAGTTACATGGAAAACCAAGTTGGGTGGCACGGAAAAGCACCAAATGAAGAACAATACAAAGAAGCAATCAAAGAATTAGAAAAAGGGATTTAGGGACGGTCCTAAAAATCCCTGATTTTAGGGATTAGGGGACGGACCTGAAACTTTAATCTAAAAGAAGGGAGAAATTATTCATGAAAAAAGCTACAAGACAAAGTTATGGAGAAGCTTTGATAGAATTAGGAAAAGAAAATAAAGATGTTGTAGTTCTTGATGCTGATTTAGCAGGTGCTACAAAAACAGAACTATTTGCAAAAGAATTTCCAGATAGATTTTTTGATATTGGGATTGCAGAAGCTGATATGATGGGAACAGCTGCTGGACTTTCAACTTGCGGAAAAATTCCATATGTAAGTACTTTTGCAATGTTTGCAGCAGGAAGAAGTTATGACCAAATAAGAAATAGTATTTGTTATCCAAACTTAAATGTGAAAATTTGTGCAACACATGCAGGAATTACGGTTGGAGAAGATGGAGCAACACATCAAATGATTGAAGATTTATCTATAATGAGAACAATACCAAATATGAAAGTTCTATCACCTTCAGATGATGCCCAAACTAAATGGATAATAAAAGAAATCAGTAAAATAAATGGACCAGTATATGTAAGATTAGCAAGACTTGCAACAGAAGAAATCTATGATGAAAATCAAAAATTTGAAATAGGAAAAGCAATTCAACATGGTGATGGAACAGATGGAACAATTTTTTCAACAGGAGTTACGGTGCAAGAAGCTCTAAAAGCCCAAAAAGTGTTACAAGAAAAAGGGGTAAAAGTTAGAGTTATTGATATGTATTCAATAAAACCAATAGACAGAGATATGATTATTAAATGTGCGAAAGAAACTAAAAAACTAGTTTCAATTGAAGACCATAATGTTATTGGAGGACTAGGTTCTGCAATTTCAGAAGTAATAACAGATGAATATCCAACAAAGTTAATAAGATTAGGAATTAAAGATACTTTTGGTAAGTCAGGAAAAGCAGAAGAGTTAATGAAATATTATGGAATTGTAGCTGAAAATATAATTGTGAATTTTTTGTGAAATTTCAAAAAGAGAGAAAAAAAGAGATAAACGATAGAAAATGTAAAAAAACCAACATTTTCTATCATTTTTTTGGCAAAAAAGTATTGCAAAAAACAAAGTTTATTGATATTATAAGATAGAATAGAAAATTATGCTGAAAAAAGAAGAAAATAAAACAGCCAAAAGGTTTAAACATAAGCAAAAATAAGCTATTTATTTAAAGATAGCATCCTGTAATAAATGAAAAATGAACTTTGACAACAAAATACCCCCTAATATATAATTTCAATATAGACGACAAACTCAAAAGTCTATGAAATTAATATATTGGAGGTAAGAATAATGACTAAATCACAAAATTTAAAATTTGATGCTATTGAAAACACAGATGCTATCGTAGGAATAGACATAGCAAAAAATGTACATTGGGCAGGAATAATCCTACCAAATGGGAAAGAAATAAAAAAATCTTTCTCTTTTCATAATAACAAAAAAGGATTTGAAAGTCTAGTAGAAACAGTAAAAAATGTATTAACAATGTTAAATTTCAAGAAAGCAATAATAGGAATGGAACCAACAGGACATTACTGGAAGTCATGTGCAAGATATCTAAAGAAAATAGAGTGGATAAAGGTAGTAACGGTAAATCCATTTCATGTAAAGAATGCAAAGGAATTTGATGACAATAGCCAAACAAAAAATGATAAAAAAGACTGTATGACAATAGCGAGACTAATAAAGGATGCAAGATTTTTTGAACCATATTTACCAGAAGGAATATGGGCAGAATTAAGAAACCTATCAAATACAAGAGCAGAATTAATAAGAAAGCAAAATGCAGTAAAATGTAGATTAGTAGCAACAATAGATGAATACTTCCCAGAATATACAAAAGTATTCAAAAATGTATTAAGTAGAACATCAGAAGAAATACTAAAAGAATGTCCATTTCCTGAAGACATAAAAAGCTTAGGAGAAGAAGGATTACTAAAGCATATAAAGAAGACAGTAAAAAGAGGATACAGTAAAAAACAAGTGGAAACAATATATGAATTAGCAAATGAAAGTATAGGAACAACCGAAGGAACAGAAGGAGCAAAATTCCAATTAAACATGTATATAGAAGAAGCAAAACTATTAGAGAAGCAAATAAAAATGACAGAACAAGAATTAGAAAGACAATTAAAGGAAACAGGATTTTATGAAAGTTTAATAAGTATACAAGGAATTGGAGTAGTAAGCGCAGCAACATTTGTAGGAGAAGTTGGAGATATAAATAGATTTGATAGTTATGAACAAATAAGAAGATATGCAGGATTAAATCTAGTAGAAAACAGTTCAGGAAGTCATAAAGGAAAAACAACAATATCAAAAAGAGGAAGAAGTTTGTTAAGAAGTATATTGTATAGAATGGCATTTACTATGGTAAACAAAAATAAAGAAATAAAAGAATTATACAAATATTTAACAACAAGGAAAGAAAATCAATTAAAGAAAAAACAAGCAATAGTAGCAGTAATAGGAAAAATATTGCAGATAATATATGCAGTAGTAACAAAAAATGAAGAATACAAGGCTACGAGGGTATTCACGCAAGAAAGATTAGAACAACTAAAAGTAGCATAAATATATTTAATTTAGCTAGATAAAAGTGGCATGAGGGGAAATCTCTCCATAAGGCCTTAAATGAGCCAGTAAGATAGCAGTAATGCCATGTCACTTTAT